>CAIYYO010000293.1 GCA_903930485.1 Methanobacteriota archaeon | reverse complement strand
TTCAAGGACATAAGCGAGGACTACGAGAAACTGCTCATCGATACGGACGTCCGGATAAACAAGCTGAAGGCGAAAGTAAGCCAATGAGCTACTGCTGGATGCTCTCGGACCTCTTCAGGACCGCGTCCCACGTCGGAAGATTGGTCTGACAGCCCCATTTCTCGACTATGAACGACGCGGTCGCATTGCCGATTCTAACCGAATCGTAGAGCTCGTAATTCCTAAGCCTCGCGGCGATGAAACCCGCGTTGAACGCATCCCCGGCCCCCGAAGCATCCACCGCCTCCGCCTTGCACGCAGGAACGTTTATCTCCGTCTCCTTGGTATAGATGGACGCGCCCTTGCTGCCCTTCGTTATTATCAAAACCTTCGGCCCAAGACTCGCCCTCTGATCGAAGCCGGCCTTTTTCAGATGATTGAGCTCATGGTGATTCAACACAAGCACCGTCGTGTTTTTCAGGATCCGGTAAAAAGTCTCAGGCACTTCCTCGAACTTGAAGACCCCGTAACCGGGGTTGTATACCAGGAACTTGCCGCGAGACATAGACGCTATCTTCTTCTGAAGGTTGAGATACGTCCTGGCCATATAGACGCAGCCTACGTCTTTGATGACGTCCTTCGTTATCTCCAGGTCCTTCTCCGGATCAAGGTCTGATAGTTTCTCCGTCACGCCTTTATAGAAAAAGCTGATCAATTCGCCGTCCGGCTCCTTGAAAAAGATCGACTTCGTAGTGTCGCCGAATATGCCTTTAAGGAAGAGCTTTATTCCGAGATTCTGCATGTACATCCTATAGTCCTCGGCGTCCGTGCCGATGACGCTGACGAGGCCCGTGCGCAGACCAAGCGCCCTCGCCACCACCGCCGTATTGGCTCCCATCCCGCCGTAGAACTGCCTGAAGCCCGAGACCTCGGATGCATTGTTGAGCTTGGGGATCTTGTCGACTTCGTAGAAGCCGTCGATGGCCGTATCGCCGATGACCAGGACATCCAACTCCGTTTTTTCCATGTATTCCTATTAAGAATCATGGGGTTAAAACATCTCGCGAAAAGGGCGCATGACGCGCTTTACTAGGACGCTCCCTTTCTCCAGCCATATTTAACCTGGGCAGCATAAAATATTACCATGAAGATCGTCATCTCCCTGGGCGGCTCGGTCATAGTGCCTGAAGAAATAAACAAGGAATACATCGAAGCCTTCGGGAAACTCGCAAGAGAGCTCCACAAAAAGCACGAACTTGCCATCGTCACAGGCGGGGGGAGGACCGCGCGCAAATACATCGAACCCGCGCGGGAATTCGGCGCATCAGAGGTATTATGCGACCTCATCGGAATAGATGCGACCAGACTTAATGCCCGACTCGTTTCGGCCGCTATAGGCTCCGAAGCCAACTTCGAACCGCCGAAAGACCATCTCGACGCCCTAAAGGTTTTGGACTTTGGAAAGATCGCAGTCATGGGCGGAACAGAGCCCGGCCACAGCACGGATGCGGTGGCGGCGCTGTTCGCGGAATACATGAAAGCCGACCTCTTCATAAACGCAAGCGACATAGACGGCATCTACGACAAAGACCCGAAAAAGAACAAAGACGCCAAAAGACAGGAAAAGATGTCGATCGAAGAGCTCGTAGACCTGGTGAAACACAAATCAGTCGGCGCAGGAAAATACGAACTCCTCGACATACTCGCGGCAAAAGTCATACAAAGATCAAGGATAAAGACGATATTTTTGTCAGGAAAAGACCTCGACAACATGAGGAATGCGATCGACGGGAAGAAGTTTATTGGGACGACGATAAACGGCGGATAAGTCACCAGCTCTTTTTAAAATTCAAAAATAGAATCAGGTCTGTCCTTTTTTCTTTTGGGCTGAAGCACTTTTTGCAGGCCGTTGCCTGCAGAAAGGCCTCCTTTCAACCAGTCGCCCATTTATGGATCAGCGCCAGCACGTCGTTGACCCCGGCCCGTCCTTGCGCCCATAGGGAGATGTATTGAATAATCTCCGGCACGGTGACCGTTCCGCAAGGCGCTTCGTCTCCTGGAAGGCTGCAGCATACGTCATTAAATGAATACGCTGGGGGCTGTGTTCCGTAGGCGCCGTATCCGAATCCTAGCATTCCTCCGTCTACTGCGCAGTAGTGGTCGCTGCATGATGAGCCTCCGTCGAATCCGACGCTTGAATAGGTCCAGGGATCGCCCTGATTCTGTTTCGCGTAGAAGTTCCAGTATTCGTTCGGGTTACAATAGCAGTTCGTTGATGGGCAGCCGGTCCCGCTTATCCCGCACAGCCCGTGGCCGAGGGATTGCCCGTAGTAGCTCCAAGCCGCGTTAAGGTCTGCGTCTTGTAGTGCCTGGTATGCGTCAGCATCCTGCAGGACCGTGACGCACCGGGTTTGTGTCTGGTCCGGAAATTTTACAACGACCGCCACCCTTGCCGCCATCGCGGAGTTCACGAGCAGGAATGCCCATAATAGAACAACTATCTTGCTTGCTTTCATTTCTGTCACCTGATAGAGAAGTATTTGAAGCCATTGCTTTTAAATAAGCCAAACTAGATTATAATCATTACCCAAAAAGATAACGATTAAAATGACTTCACTATTCAGGGTGCTGGGAAACGAGAACAGGAGAACCATGCTGAAACTGCTGAAAAAACAGGAGATGCACGTGTCCGGCATTGCAAGGGAACTAGGCATCTCGGTGCCGGTCGCCCTCAAACACATAAAGAAACTGGAAGAAGCCGGCCTCGTCACAAGACGCAAGGTAGGGAACACGCACATGATCAGGATAACAAACGACAGGGCGGAAAGGCTGAGCGGGATATGGATGCTGCTGGACGAGCTTCTTGTCCTGGAAACAAAAAAAGGGACGCGTCTGTCCGACATTTTAAAAACCCTGCCCGAGATCGACATCAGGCAAACCTCGAACGGCAGCTACATAAACGCCGTGGACGGCCGCGAGGGATATTTTATCTACGAGATCGACGGGAAAATGTCGGACAAGCCGATAAACAAGTACAGGATAAACGGAGACCTCGAGCTCGGGATAAAGCAGCTCCTGCCGGCTTTGGACAAGAGGATAAGGATCAGGGTGAAATAATGTTGGATGCCGTTCTTACCTGAGAAAGTTAGGCACTACACAGGAATAATAGAAAGAATCTCATCAAAAAAATAAACAGCTGTGCGGTCTTCGACCGCACCTTTTTTTGTCCCCCACAGAGGGACATGCCAGCAGGCATTTTTGGGCTGAAGCATCCCTCGGGGAGGCTCAGACAACGTAGTCTAACCACTTCTCGTATTTCTTGTCTTTTCCGTGGACTGCGTCGAAGTATTTTGCCTGGATCTTCTTCGTCACCGGTCCCGGCTTTCCTATTTCCCTGCCGTCTATGTTCCTGATCGGGGTTATCTCTGCCGCAGTTCCTGTGAAGAATGCTTCGTCTGCGAGGTATAGTGTTCCTCGCGTTATGTCTGTTTCCTTTACTTCGTAGCCGAGGTCTTTTGCGATCGTCATGACCGTGTCCCTAGTTACGCCTAGGAGTATGCTCGCGTGCTGCGGCGGCGTATATAGGACGTTGTTCTTTACCATGAATATGTTTTCTCCAGGGCCTTCTGATATGAATCCTCTGTTGTCGAGGAGTATGGCTTCGTCGTATCCTACGTCAATTGCTTCGAGTTTTGCGAGTATCGAGTTCAGGTATTGGCCGGTGGCCTTGGCTTCGGTCGGCAGTATGTTCGGAGATATTCTCTGGAACGAGGATATCTTTGCTTTTATGCCGTTCTTTAGGCCGTCTTCTCCGAGGTAGGTCCCCCATTCCCATGCCGCTATCGAGACGTCTACAGGGGATTTCAAAGGGTTCAAGCCCATCTCTCCGTAGCCTCTGTAAACTATCGGGCGTATGTAGCATTCCTTGAGCTTTATCGCCTTTATGAGGTCCTTCGTGGCCTTGCACAGCTGATCGGTTGTGTAGGGTATGGTCTTCATATAGGTCTTGGCGGAATCTTCCAACCGCTCCATGTGTTCCCTGAGCCTGAACACGGCAGGTCCTTTATCCGTGTTGTAGCAGCGTATCCCTTCAAAGACCCCGGAGCCGTAGTGCAGGGCATGCGTTAAGACGTGTATCTTTGCATCGTCCCAGTCCACGAGTCGTCCGTTCATCCAGATCTTTTCGACCTTGTCTATGTGCATATTCATCACCTGCCGGATAGTTTTTTGTAGAATAGTATTAATGATTGTTTTATTAAAAGACGGTTTAAGCCGTGCCTTGACCGTCAGACGCCGGATATGGCGGGTTGATATATCACGACCTTCAGAGTCATCGTCGGGTCAAGTATGTTGACATCGTTGTCAATCGACTTGATCTCTTCATCGCGGCTCTGGCTGAATGTGGCTGTCTTTGAGTCGTATATCGTGTAGTATGTGTCGTTGACGGACATGTTCTGGCCGCTGACGCATACTTGTTTCGGATGCAGGTATGCGTTCATTATCTCGTCCGGGCCAAGGGTCCGGTTGTAGACCGCAACGTCATCGACTGAGCCGTTGAGGTATGCACCCCACCCGGCATATCCGATGGTCAGGTGGTCGTCGGAAGTGTACGGCTTGGTGTCCTCAGTCCCCACATAGACTAGTGAGCCGTTTATGTATATTTTTCCATAATGACCGTCATATGTCGCAGCCAAGGGTATCCAACACCGGTTGGTTGGCAGGTTGAGGCCGGCAAGGCCGGTATCGTTGAAATTGTGGCCCATAG
>CAIYYO010000292.1 GCA_903930485.1 Methanobacteriota archaeon | reverse complement strand
TCGGGCTTTTCGACCCTGAAATAGACGACCGCGTTCGCAAGGATCGATATGTTGTCCTTGGTCATGACCTCCTGACGCGGGATGTCGGCGGTCTTGATCCTCATATCCATCTTGCGCATGTTCTGCACGGCAGGGATGATCCACTGCAGGCCCGGATTCTTCACTTCAGTGAATTTACCCAGCGTAAAGACCACGCCGCGCTCATACTGATACAGAAGCCTTACCCCTGAGAGCAGGATAAGGGCGATCACCGGAACCGCAACCAATAGCAGCATCCCCAAACCGAGTAATTCGTTAGCCATTTTAAATTAAAACCATTTGGTTATTAATGGAGGCAATGATTTAAAACCCGGCTGGACGACTTCCCTATTTAAAGTATCTATCTAATAATCTGTTGGACTTGTTCCAAAACGTTTGAGGGGGATCATAATGCAATTATCCAAAAAATTATTGGCAGAATTTATCGGGACATTCTGGCTGGTTTTAGGCGGATGCGGCAGCGCGGTACTAGCGGCAAGATTCCTTGATGTGGGCATTGGATTAGTTGGCGTTGCGCTGGCTTTCGGCTTGACTGTTTTAACGATGGCTTACGCTATCGGCCACATATCGGGTTGCCACCTGAACCCCGCAGTAACATTAGGCCTATGGGCTGGACGGCGTTTCGAGTCAAAAGAAGTAGTGCCATACATCATCGCTCAAGTCCTCGGAGGAATAGCCGGAGCGGCAACGCTCTATGTGATCGCAAGCGGAGCAGCCGGCTTCAGCCTGTCCGGCGGATTCGCTTCAAACGGATACGACCAGCATTCGCCCGGCGGATACTCGATGATTGCATGCCTCGTCACGGAGATCGTGATGACTGCAATGTTCCTGATAATAATAATGGGCGCGACAGACAAACGGGCACCGGCAGGATTTGCTCCAATAGCTATCGGATTAGGGCTAACACTGATCCACCTGATTAGCATACCCGTAACAAATACTTCTGTAAACCCGGCAAGAAGCACAGGCGTAGCGATATTCGAGGGAGGCTGGGCGATACAGCAGCTGTGGCTATTCTGGGTGGCGCCGGTGATCGGCGGCATACTGGGCGGTTTGATCTATAAAACCTTCGATGCTGAAAAAAATAAATAAGAAGTCCCTGACTTGCAGGGCACCCCTCAGCATAACTGATCCTATGCCTTCATTTTTATTGTGAAGTATAACTCGGCCTTCTGTGGATATTGCCTCAAATAGGTGGGCACTGTCACTAGCAGCTCGTTTCCTGCATTTTCCACTATGCTTTTTTCCGTGATGTAGGAATTATACCACGGATTTACCCCGCTTGAGCTCATATTATACTCCACGAGGTCTTTATCCAGGGGTATACTGAAAGCACATGAGTCGGCAAAATCAATTGAATCGCTATGCACCTGACTTATTATCTTGGTGTTTGAAACGTCATAGGTATCATTAATGTATTGTCTTATCTTTACATGGACTTGTTTAACTAGATAATCTTCTCCCCCAATATTCTCTGTCCAGGATGATTCGTTAAATTCCTCAATACAGTCCTCTGGAACTATGTTCTTGAGTGAAACGACGATTGAAGGATCTCCGAGCAGGACCCAGTTTCTGAGTTGGAAAGCAGTCCAATCTCTTACTGACTGATTCGTCATTGGGCTACCCTCATGGTTTTTGGAAGTGAATAAGATCTCCTGTACATACCTGTTTTTAAAGTCCTTGAGGGCTATGCCTATCGGCTGTCCTCTGAGGATAGACTCAGGGGTTATGGTTTCTGTGGGGACGACATCAGTAACTGCCTCATGGGTGGGGCCTACAACATTCAAAGCCCCGCTTTTCAGGAGGGACAAGGCGATGGATGTATCCACATCACCCACAACATCACTATCATAGTCTTTGATTATGGAAGGTTTTCCGCTTATCCTGGCCGTATTGCAAGAAGTCAGCACCGCTAATGACGCATTAAGGGATATGGGCACCCTTGACGGTGGTTCAAAGCCAACGAGGCCCTCATCTCTGTCGCCCACCAAGAACTCTCCGCCGTATAAATCCATAAGCCAGGGTAGGCCATGGAGGCCCCATAAAAGAATCTGGTTATCCTTTGCCTGCGCCGCTAGTTCATCAACGCCTGTCCTGGTAGCGTTAGAACATGAAACGAAACTGAATCCCTCCATACATCGATCGGTAATATTTAAGCCATACCAGGTATTTAGGCGGTCGAGTTCATAGCCGGCGTTGATTCCATGTACAGAGAAATTCTGTGGGGTGTTGTAGGCCAGCAATTTGTCCGCGTAAGCATATCCTTCACTGGAGTTGAAAGACGTTATGTAACCGTAGGCTACATCCAGAAAGGGGTCGCTGTCAAGCTCCCTAAGTTTCTCATCAACATGGTCCATGTAGTCCGGAGTCAGGTCTTCTGGAGGCAGTACGAGCGCAAGATAAGTTGGAGACAGGTTGGCCAATTCAGGTATTACCTCATCTATAGAGTTCGAGTAATTGAGAAGCCTGGCATTCTTCTTTTCAGCGTAATACGCTGCAAGGGCGTGAAAACTGGAGCCCTTCCTTGAAACCACAACATAATCCGATGAGCTGCACTCTTTTTCCTCGCCCGATGCCCATGAACTTATCAAGTTTAACACTTCGGAGATGCTTGCCTCCCCTCTGCTCCACTTGCCTATGTGGCCCAGGATTTCTGACACGGTAATAATACAACAGGGAGGATAATCACCGGCCAAATTACACGAGAATCCCTGAGAACCTAGAACATCAGAACATAAAACCAGAAGGGTTAAACTCAGCCAAAATAATCTTGTTTCCATATACTCTTAATAATCGCCGGAGTATAAAACTCCCTATACGCTCTCAATCCTCGGCGCCAGGTAATAGATGACTCGTCCGTCGCCTATGGCGTACTCGATCCTTATCGGCGCATCGGTCCTCATCTTTATCAAAATTATGGACTGTGCGTCCGAGGCTTTGAGGAGGTTGTTCAGCTGGTCGAGCGCGAACACTGCCTTGGATTCCTGTTTCGAGTTCAGGCTCATGACTTTCTCTTTTTCGAATTTTATATCCGCAGAGCCCGTGTCTCCGTCGGCCTTTATGTAGAATCCATCGGCCAAACGCAGGGCGACATGGTTGCTTACGAGCTCTGCGTCTTTCAGGGCTTCCTTTAGCGTGTTAGCGATTATCTTCAGTTCCGACATGAACTCGATCTTCGGCTCCTTCGGGGGCGTCGAGGTTGACTCTATTATTGCGAGAGAGAAGCTCCTTGTCGTGTCTCCCTTGAAGACCATCTTGAACCTGGTGTCTATGGCGAGCTCTATCCTGTCCTCTGTCCTCGACCTTTTGGTTATTTTTGAGAGCTCGGCGAAATCCACTCCGATGCTGACCGGCTTGTCGACCCTGTATTCTTCGAACGCGCTTGCCGGGAGCTCAAGGTCCACCAGCGCTATCTGTGAGAGATCCATCGCGCGCAGCTTGATTCCTTTCTCGTCTATCTGAAGAGTGCCTTCGTCTATCAGCGCAGCAATGGCTTCGATGCCGTTTTTCCATGCCTTCGTATCTGTTATCACTGCTTTAAACATTTTTTACAACCTCTTTTGTACCCTTAAATATATCTTTCATAGATTAAAAGTCAGGGATGAATGGCAAATCTTTTTTCCACAAAGTCCTTGTCGAGGGTCAGGATGAAGCTTGCCGCCTTGGGGCCTTTGCTCTTTCCTATGAAGACTTTGTAGATGGCTTCGAACAGCATGTCGGGCTTCAGGCCTATGCCGCGCGCGGTCTCGTAAATCCTCTTATGGAACTGCTCCGGCGTGTAATTCGCGTTCAATTCCCCGTAGAGTTTCTCGAGAGCTTCTTTCTGTTTTACGTCGAGTTTGGCGTATTCCTTCGAAGAGTCCTCGTCAGCCAGAAGCTTGAATTTCAGGTTCTCCGGGCCGAACGAATCTACCCAGTTCTTGGACAAGGTTAGGCGTCTCTCCAGCATCTCGTGGTCGAAGCTTTTGTAGCCGAGTGCTGCGAGTTTTTTCGATATTCTCTCGATGTCGAGGTCGGGAACGATTTGCGACAGGGTCGTGCACAATGTGAAGGGAACCTGAAGGAATCTTGCGTCGCCGACCTGGGATAGTTCATAGCTTCTCTTAGCTTTTACCGCGTCCTCGTTGAGGTCTCCGGTACCAAAGAAGAACCTCTCGGCTTCATCGTATTCGTCCACAAGGACCGGGATCGTGGACAGATTTATGTCTCTCTGCTTGTTCAGCCTTTTGTACATCAGGAACTTCAGTACTTCGGGCTCGCATATACTCTCCCATTCCGATAACGTGATGACGTTGCCCCTGGATGAAGAGATTTTCTCCCCGTTCAAGGTGAAGAATTCATAGATCACCGGCAGGGGAGGCTCCCAGCCGAATATTTCTTTTGATACCTCTATTGAGGTCCAGAACGATCCTCCCGCTGCCGCGTGTTCCTTTCCAAGGGGCTCGCAGGTGACCTTGAAATGGTGCCATCTCGCAGCCCATTCGACGCGCCACGGCATCTTGCCCATCCCCTTCAAGGCGTCCGCTTCCCCTTCAAAGCCGCAGCCCTCGGCTTCGCCCCCGGTGACTTTTGTTGTCTTGCAGACGTATTTGACCTTGGTGCCGTTCCTCTCGTACGCCTTCGCGGTAGAGATCCGGCCGCACCCGGCACAGATCGGCGTCCAAGGGATGTGGTCCTCTGGGAGAGGCGTTGTCCTGAATTTGTTCAGAATGGCGACGATATCTTTGGATTTTTCGAGTGCTATTTTAATCTCTTCGTTCAAGGCTCTCGACCGGTATAACTCGGTGCCTGAATAAATGGTCGGCTTGACGCCGTAATCAGCGAGTTCGGTAACGAATTTCGAAACGAAATGTTCGACGAAATTCTTATGGCAGCCGTAGGGGTCGGGTATGTCCTTAACCGGGAAGCCGAGGTAATCCTTCAAAGATTCCATGCCTCTGGGGACCTTACGGAAGGGGTCGGAATCGTCCGCGACCCAGATCAGCTCTACTTCGGCGGCTTTTCCATCAAGTGTCTTGCGGATAGCGTCTGCGCGTATGACGTCGCTAGCATTGCCTATGTGGGGTATCCCTGAAATAGACGTGCCGGTCTCCAGGACCTGTTTACCTGTTCTCTTCAACAGCTCTTCTGCGACGCCGTCGGCCCAGTGCCTGTGCTCCTCCTGCATGGTAAATATATAAAGCCCGGGCGATAAAAAACAGATTTATCCCCCAAATACCCTTATATCTATGGCAGGGTGATGATGCGAACAACCACTGATTTGTGATGATTGATGGGCGAGCTGACTGCCTGGAACCCCTCTTTTTTTCAGGGGATTTATTGGTTTAATCCCTTATCTAACACTCTAATACCTCATTTACAACATGGACTACGAAGTCTTGCGCGCCCTGGAGCACATGCTTGAGACCAATAGCGTGAGGAAGGCCTTCTGGCACATGGACGAGAAAGTCCCGGGCCTCACTTACGGAATCCGGCAGGGCGATGATGCGATCGTCGTAGGAGATATGGTGTTCAATATGGAAGGACCTTATCCCCTGAAGATCGGCCGCAAGACGGGCCTAATACATACTTGTTCCGACGTCGTGGTCATGGGCGGGCGGCCTTTGTTCGCGCTGGATTCCATGCAGGTCGACAATATCAAGGAGGCCGAGGAGGTCTGCGAGGACATAAAGAAGCAGAGCGACGGCCTAGGGGTCCCCATCGTGGGAGGAAACACTCAGATGGAAGACTTGTTGCTTCCGTGCGTCTCGTTCGTCGTATTCGGGAAAATAATCAAGGAGCCTATACCAGATTCCGGGATGCAGTCGGGCGACAAAGTCCTTATGCTGGGCGAAGTCGTTGAAGGCGAGGTAGGCGAACGCGTCCAGAGAGCGGGAACGAAATTCAAGACCTTCATGGAGCTCATTGAAAAAGGGGTCGTCATAAACGCTTCAAAAGACTGCTCCCGCGGCGGCTGGTTCGGCAACATGTGCGAGATGCTGGTCAAGTCGCGCAAAGGCATAAGCATAACCAGCGTCCCTTACCAGAAGATGACGAGATACATGGGGACCTACCTCGTATCAGTGCCCAGGACCGAAACGAAGAAGATCGTCGAGATTGCGACAAAGAACAAATGCCCAGTAGTCGAAATGGGCGAGATCGTTGATGAGCCGGAGGTTCTCATAGGCGAAGAGGTCTACGTTTCCAAAGAAAAGATGCAGGAAATGATAAAAGACTTCCCGTTCAAAAAGCCGAAGAAATGATTTTTTAAGGCCTTGCTTCGTGTTTCTCCATCTGCTCGAGTATTATCCTGTGAAAATTCTCCGGGTCCGGGACGTCCAAAATGTTCAGCTC
>CAIYYO010000291.1 GCA_903930485.1 Methanobacteriota archaeon | reverse complement strand
TTATGCACTCGTCTTTGACCTCCTGGACCTTCTTTTTCTGTTGCTCGTATACGTCATAGGCCGCCTTCTCCTTTTCCGCGGTTTCGACCTGGATGACGGCTTTCTTCTTTTTGTTCCTGAGGTACAGGTATGCGGCGGCTGCGGCGATCATCAGTAAGACTGCGCCCAGGCCTGCCAGGATCAGGAGGATCACCACTATCGAGGCCATTGAAGGCATCGGCCAGCCGCTTGCGGGAGGGATGGTTTCGGTCGTAGTCGTGTATATGGAGGGCATTGCGGGCATCTCTTCTTGCGAGTTAGTCGTATCGGATGCTGTCTCCATGGTTTCGACGGTTTCTCCCAGGGTTTCTTGGACGGTCGTCTCCGGCATTTCAGGGATCCCCACCATATTCGATTCCTGAAGATAATAATAATCCTGGTCGGTGTTGTTCCATTTGCCTGTGGCAGAGCATCTGACTGTGTAGACTCTTACGCTCGTGTCGTGCTCCTTGACCGACCAGTCCGAGCTGTTGGTCGCATCGGCGTATGCGTATGCCGGAAGCGGCGCCTGCGTGGACCTGGTCCGGAAGTCCATGTATCCGTAGAATCCATCGACGCAGTAGCAGAATTTCTTGACCTGGAGGTATCCTATAGTGGTGGACGTGCCTCTTTCAAGGAACTGGTACTCCTTGCTCCAGCATTTCTCCTGCTGGGCCGAAACCGGCAAAGCGATCAGTAAGGCTAGGACGCATAGGGCTGTCCACTTCATGAGCAATTCTTTTTTCATAAGGCTTTCCTGTTTTACTAATCGTATTAGCGGTATAAAATATTTCAGGCTTTCAGTTTTTTCAGCGTTCCAGAGACTTTGATCGTACGGTAGACGCAGGGTATTCGGTTCTCGCCCTTCTTTGCCTCTTTCATCAGTGCGAGGGCTGCGCGCACGTCTTCCACCGATCTGTGGTTGGTCTTTATTATCCCCCTCTGCCGTTCTTCTTCCCAGTCCATCATCCATAGGCTCGTTTTCGCGGCTCCGGACTCGCCGAGGAACCTCAGGACCGCGTTCCAGCAGGCTTTGACTATCTCGTCGCGGGAGAATTTCTCGCCGGAAAGTATCTCGTAGGCGATGTATCTATTCTTCTCTCGCATCGAGGGCTTCAGCAGGTTGGGCATTTTGACTCTTTGATTGCACGTATTTATACATTTAAGCTCTTTGTAGGGCAATTTATTAATTATGAACTCTATAACAATATTATCGTTTGCCTGTTAAAATGGAAAACCACACAAAGATCGTTTTGGACGAGAACGACATGCCGAAGAAATGGTACAACATCAACCCGGACCTGCCTAAGCCGCTTCCTGCGCCCCTGCATCCGGGCACGCACGAGCCGCTTACGCCTAAAGACCTTTCGCCCCTATTCCCCATGGAGCTCATCCGCCAGGAGATGAGCATGGAGCGTTACATTCCCATCCCCGAGGAAGTCAGGGAGATATATACGCTTTGGCGGCCTACGCCCTTGTACAGGGCAAAACGCCTCGAGAAAGCGCTCAAGACCAAGGCGAAGATATATTATAAATGGGAAGGCGTCAGCCCGGCCGGAAGCCATAAGCCGAATACAGCGATACCGCAGGCATATTATAACATGAAAGAAGGCGTCGAGCGTCTCACAACGGAAACCGGCGCAGGGCAATGGGGTTCGGCTCTGGCCTTCGCGACCACCCTCTTCGGCCTCAAATGCACAGTCTATATGGTCAAGTGCAGCTATGAGCAGAAGCCTTACAGAAGGATAATGATGGAGACCTGGGGCGCGGAAGTGTTTCCGAGCCCGAGCGAAAGGACCGAAGCCGGCAAAGTCATATTAAAAGAGGACCCGACATCGCCCGGAAGCCTTGGGATTGCAATCTCTGAGGCGGTGGAAGACGCGGTCAAGTCCGGCGCAAAATATTCCCTAGGCAGCGTCCTAAACCACGTGCTCATGCACCAGAGCGTCATCGGCCTCGAAGCCAAGAAAGCCCTCGAGTCTATTGATGAGTATCCGGACATCATCATCGGATGCTTCGGAGGCGGCAGCAATTTCTCAGGCCTCGCGTTCCCGTTCATGCACGACAAATTGAAGGGCGACAAAGAGAGTTTGAGAGCGATAGCCTGCGAGCCCGCAGCCTGCCCGAAGCTTTCGAAGGGAGTCTACGCATACGACTTTGGGGACACCGTAGGCCTAACTCCACTCGTAAAGATGTACACCCTCGGACACACCTTCGTTCCGCCGGGGATACACGCCGGAGGACTACGATACCACGGAGGAGCGCCGCAGTTCTCTCTACTGGAAAACGAAGGACTCGTAGAAGTAAAGGACATCCAACAGACCGACGCCTTCAAGGCCGCGGAATTATTCGCCCGGACCGAGGGGATCCTGATCGCGCCCGAGACCGCGCACGCCGTACAGGGAGTGATAGAGGAGGCCAAGAGATGCCAGGAAGAGAAAACGATATTGTTCAACTGCTCGGGACACGGACACTTCGATCTAGCCTCGTACGATGCGTTCCACAACGGGAAACTGAAAGACTATGAATACCCGGCAGAAAAAGTGAAAGAGGCCATGAAGCACCTGCCCAAGATGGATTAGGTCCATGGATTTAGTCGGCGCCTTCTTTCTTTTATTTCTGGGCTTCGTAGTAGGGATTTCCGGAGCAGTGATGCCCGGACCCCTGCTGATTTATACCATACACGAATCCCTGAAGAAAGGGAAATGGGCCGGGGCAACTGTCGTAACGGGCCATGTGTTCGTCGAGGTGATCGTGTTTTTTCTCCTGGCCTATGGTGTCCTCGAATACGCATCAACGCCCGCGGTCGTAAAAGCCGTCAGCCTCATAGGCGGGGCGGCGCTGATATTGATGGCGTTGTTTACCTTGAAGAATATTGATGCGGTGCCTCGTCCGGATGCTTCGGTGAAAAAACACGGACTGATCGCAGGCGGCTTCATTCTCTCGGCGTTGAACCCTGGATTCACGCTGTGGTGGGCCACGGCCGGGACGCGGATGCTGTTAGAGGGATTGAACAGGATGGGGTTTATAGGAATGATCCTAGTCGTCGTCGGACACTGGGGCGCGGATTACGGATGGTTTTTGTTCGTTTCCATGACGGCGTCGAAGAGCAGCGGACTATTGTTGGAGAAAGGATGGTATAAGAAGGTTAGGATGATCTTGGCGGGATTCCTTGTTGTGATTGGAATATATTTTGTGTGGACAGGGATTTGATCGGATTATTATTGTTCATCCTTGTGATACAGTTCGAGGAAGACGATTTTGTCCTCTTCTTTCAGGTATGCGTATGAAAGGCGGAAGGGCGGGGCATATACTTCCCGCGTGTCTTTCCGGACGAAGCGCATTGGTTTACCTGTCTCCGGGTTCGCTACGATCTTGATTATCTGTTTCTTGACTCTTTCTTTTAATCCATGGTCTTTTATTTTTCGAATCGTCCGCTCGAACCGTTTATCGTACGCGACCGTTACCATTTCTCAAGTTCTTTCAGGAAATCCTTGCCTTCGACCTCCTTGAACTTGCCCTTGCAGTACCTGTCGAGCGACGCCAGAGTCTTTTTCGCAAAATCCAGGTCTTCCAGGAAATTCTCTTCAAGATCCCCTGCAGGCTTCAATATGATCTCGTTGCCCCTGCGGATGATGATGAACCTGTCGCCGACTGCGAGATCCTTTCTCATCTCCTGGGGAATGACTATCTGACCTTTGGAGCTCATCTTGGTAAAATCGACTTTTATCATTTTAGCAAAACTTTCATCGCATTTATACAGTTTTCTCTAAATCTTCTATAATTAGACTTAAAAGTTTTCTTACTCATCTGATGTCTCTTAACCGCAAGAATATCTGATGCAACTAACATCGCTCCAAAG
>CAIYYO010000290.1 GCA_903930485.1 Methanobacteriota archaeon | reverse complement strand
GAGACCTCGACCGAGAGGCCTTGGCCTTGGACTGGGGTCACCAAAAGGAGGCATTCGGCCTGCTTACTGGGTGCTAGGCTTTCGGAGTCGCAGGAGATGAGTTTGCCTTCGGGATTAGAATAGACGCTTTTGATCGAGACGTTAACGTCGCCTGTGTTCTTGACAAGAAGGCGTAGGGTGTTGGACTCGTCGTATTTGATAGCCTCAGCACCGGCTACTGAGAGTTCGACCTTTGGATTAGCAACCGAAACGATTTTTATCTTGTTATCAACTTTTATAGAGCCTACCTTGAAAAGATCTTTGACATCGGTCCCCACCCCGCCCGAAAAGATGTTTCCGGTATTATACTCTCCTGCCGATACCGTAGGCATTCGTATGATGTAATAGGACTCATTGTTCGTACATCCCGTGACCATGTATTGCATCCACTCCTTAAGATATTCGCTGTCCGGCTTAGCTCCTTGGACATAATACATGCAGTTTATCTGGTAATCCTTTTGCAGGCTTGTCTCTCCCTGCTTTGCTGCCGTATACCAATTCCCGTCTTTTACAAGATATTCGTCCTGGCTGGTGTTTTCCTGGCCGTAATCGTCGGGTTCCACTTCTTTCAGGCTGCATATAAGGCTTCCTCTAATGCTTAATCGAGAGTACAACGTGCCTATGTTGTCCCATGGAAGCTCCAGAGGGGATGTGTAAATCGGGGTTCCAGTAAACCTGTCTGGAGAGCCGTCAGGGATGGCGTTATCCTCCGTAGAGCATATTTCATCAAGCGTTATATTCTTTTCATAGTATCCAAGTAGGCGGTCAAAGACCTTTTTTACATCCTCGACCCAGTAAATCGGTGGCGAGTCCATGTAGCCTCCTTCCACCCAGTATTCACCCTTCTCAACGCCTTTTTGAACGGAGAATCTTTCCCCGACACAGACCTCGTCTCCGACCACTGAACCGTCGGGCTTGACGAGCTTTATATCTTCAGGGATTGTTACCTCAAACCATTCGCCGTATATATGGAAATAATCGCCGTAACTATTCAGGCTGCCGAAGTATTTGTCGTAGAGACCACGGCACGACCCGGATGGATAATCCAAGTATTGTGCGCAATCGGTCATGGGATCCGAAGAGTTTAAAACACATTCAGCCCCCATTGCTCGACACCAAGTGGTCCAGCCACCCGTAAAATGCATGTTTAGAAAAACATTTTCTTTTTGAAACGCAGAAGAATTAAGACACAACAATAGGAATAATCCCCCAAACACGACGGCATACCAAGCTTTTAATATCATTTTGAGTTTTATTCCCTTAAAAAGCAATGTTTATCTAGATAGAAAAACCAAAGCTTTCCATCCCCTGATTAAAACAGGGAATAGGTCTATTTAACCTTATTTTTCAGAAATTATCGGTAGACGACCTCCAGGTACGGGCCGTTGCTTCCTGCCCCGTAGAATTCCACTTCCTGGCTCGTCCATTGACTGACGGCTGCGCATGTCTTCTCGCCTTCGGTGCTCCATTCATTTTCCTGTCCCATTAACTGGAATGATGCGTATTTGTCGCCCTTGCTGATCTGGTTCTTGACGTAATCGCTGACGT
>CAIYYO010000289.1 GCA_903930485.1 Methanobacteriota archaeon | reverse complement strand
GATCTCACCGGCAAAGCGCGTATGTGTCTTTGTCCGGATACTTTTCTCCTTTTTTCCATTCCGCAGGGTCTCCGTTATCGTCGCATGCTATTAGCTCTTTGGCAAGCGGTAAGCCGCCCGAGACGAGATAGGGGCCGTTCTTGGTTATGGTAACTTTGCGACCCCCGCCAGAACCCTTTTTATCGTCGGCCATTATAGAACTACGGTAACAATCGTTAATTTATTAGGCGGATGCGAATAATAATTAACGGCGTTAATTTTGTCTAGATAAAAAAATGAAACTACCCTGCGAAGAAGCCCTATGGTACGTCCTTCCGCAGATAAGGGCGGACATTGCCCGCGAACTCACGAGGAGCGGTTCCACCCAAAAGGAAGTGGCGGAGCTCTTGGGCCTGACTCCTTCCGCGGTGTCGCAATACCTGCACAAGAAGAGGGGTGGGAAGTACAAGACGGCGCCCGGCTACAAGGCGTGCATAAAGAAGGCTGCAAAAGAGATAAAGGAGACAAAAAGCCAGGATGCGATGTCAAGGCTCATATGCAGATGCTGTAAAGAGACAAGATCAAAGCAATGATATCCCGATAATTATTCCTGTTTCTTTAACGAGAAGAAGGGAAAAAATAAAAAAAGATCAGGCGACGGCTGACCTATCCGTAGTATTTTTTTTCGTTTCGTGGTTATGGGGCGGGCGTCCAAAACTATTATATATGTATAATCATGTAATATCATAAGACTAATCATAAGAATATCTATTCTTACGTGTGAAAAATGAAAACAAAACATTTTGTCGGCTTGGTAGTGTTGCTTTTAGCAGTTTCAGCAGCCTTTGCGGCTTCGGCGCAAAGTAATGGACATGGTAAAGTTAGGGTTATTGCTCATACAGATAAAGAAGTGTCAGGTGCATTAGAAAAAGGTTGCGAAATGGTAAGAGACGCTAAAACTTTGAAAGCATTGATTTGTCCAGAAGACGCTGCTTCTTCATTAGGATTGCAAGAAGATGTTAAAGTATTTGCAGTTGATTCTGTAGCTAATACAAAAATAAGAGCAGATTTAGTGCAATCATCTGGATATGATGGTACTGGAAGAAAAGTTGTTATTCTAGATACAGGGTATAATTATTATCATCCAGAATTAATTTCTAGTTATCTTGGAGGATACGATTTTGTTAATAAAGATTCTGATCCGATGGATGATAATGGCCATGGAAGCCATGTAGCTGGGATCATAACTGCAGATGGAATAGATCCTTCAGCAATAGGAGTTGCGCCGGGAACTGGAATAATATCCGGAAAGGTTTTGGATGCTTCCGGTTCAGGATACTTTAGTGATGTAGTTACGGCAATTTATTGGGCAGTAAATGGTCCTGATGGCGTTTATGGAAATGCTGATGATTTTAATGCAGATGCAATAAGCCTGAGTTTAGGAACTTCACCACCGTATACCTATAAGGGATATTGTGATACAGTTTTACCGGATTTAACAAATGCAATTAAATATGCATTAGACCATGGGGTTATTGTTGTTGTTGCAGCGGGCAATAGTGGGACTAGCGGAGTATCAATTCCTGGTTGTATAAGCTATTCAACAACCGTTGGTGCAGTTGATGGCAGCGACAAAGTTGCGTCATTTTCCGGGAGAGGGAACGCTGTAGACATTACGGCTCCGGGCGTAGGCATATATTCATCTGTGGGTGTGGGGGGTTATTCTGAATATGAAAGCTGGAGTGGAACAAGTATGGCAACACCGATGGTAAGCGGAACAATAGCTTTAATTAAATCTGCTCACCCTGGATATACTGTAAGTCAGGTACAAAATGCTTTATTTAAAACGGCAAAAGATTTAGGAACGACCGGGTTTGATACAAGCTATGGCTGGGGAAGGGTTGATGCATTTGCGGCAGTTAGTTATAGTTATGCTCCAACCTTGTCCTTATCGGCTAACCCGTCTACGATAACAACGGCTCAAACATCAACAGTAACGGCTTCGACGTCAGATGGTAAATCTGGTGTTCTAATTTCCTTTTCTATCGACCCAGGCCTCGGCTCACTGAGCGATAGCAGTTGTACTACAGACTCAACAGGAAAATGTCCTGTTACTTTTAACCCGTCTTCGACAGGGACGGCAACGATAACTGCATCAGCTTCAGGATACACTTCGGCTTCAGCTACAGTAACAGTCACACCAGTAACATATTCAGCCACGTTTTCTCAATCAGGCATACCCTCTGGCAAAACATGGGGTGTAACGGTAGGCGGAACTAGACACACATCCACAACATCGAGTCTTAGCGTTTCCGGGTTAAGCGGAACTGTAGATTATTCTTATGATCCTACCGTTAGCGGAGCAACCGGAACACAGTATGTATGTAGCACAGGCTGTTTGGGCTCAGTAACGTCAACTGACAATATTAAAGCAGCAACTTATAAAACGCAGTATCAATTAACCATGCGAGCATCTCCTTCCGGTTCTGGTACTACCTCTCCTGCAATAGGAAGCTCTTGGATTGACTCTGGTTCTGTTGTTAAAATATCGGCTACAGCTAATACAGGCAACAAATTTTCATCCTGGTCGGGATCAGGAACGGGAAGCTATACCGGAAAAATAAACCAAGCGACAATTACAATGAAATCATCGATAACTCAAACTGCTAACTTCGTAGCTTCATCTAGACAAAGAAGTTAGGGGGGGTTAGTATTTGATTTTTCTAAGGCCAATGCAGGACGTTTTGAATTTTCAAAAGAAATAAGCAGTACTATAAATTCTATACAAAAAGTAGAGCTTTTCGAATTACAATATTTAAAGTACATGTATCTAAACAACAAAAACTCTGCCAGCCCCGGGAAGCGATAGAGAACCGTCAGGCCCCCTCGGAAATTGCGTATAACTCGGCTATAGCAGGCTGCTGCGCGCCCGGATAGATGCTTGCTTCGGTTTGCGCCGAGGTTTGGACCGACGTCATATGCCCCGATACGACGCCTAAACAGACCACTAGAGAAACAGCCAATGCCGTCAGGCCCGGGATAAGATATTCTTTTCTTTTCATCCCTCTCAACACCTAATTAGCGATTTAATTCGAACGATTTTAAATATGTAACGCCTCGCGGGTCTAAAGATGCAAAAATCCACACAGATTTGATTATAATCCATTTTTTTCCATAAAATCACATTAATTATTCATGAGGATCAAAGAGATACCTGAAGAAAACCGGCCCCGTGAAAGGCTGCAGAGGTCGGGGCCAGCCTCGCTGAACAATGCAGAGCTTCTGGCGGTCATACTCGGGCAGGGGACCGTGGGGATGAACGCAGTGGATCTGGCCAACCTGCTCATCGCAGAGCACGGGCTTGAAAGGCTTACGACCTTGTCGGAGAAGGAGCTTCGGAAGGTGAAGGGCATCGGCCCTGCCAAGGCTGCGCAGATAACTGCTTTGTTCGAGTTCTCGAAGAGATGCAGCCTTAAATCGAAAGAGAAAACGCCCGTCAGGACTGCGCAGGAGGTCTACGAGTACGCGAAAGAGATATTGGACGGCAAAGACAAGGAACACATACTGATACTCTATCTCGACTCGAAGAACAGGATAAACAAGCACGAGACTATATCAATGGGAACCCTAAATTCGTCGCTGATCCATCCCCGCGAGGTTTTCAAGACCGCGATAAAAGAGAACACGAATTCGATAATAATAACTCATAACCATCCTTCAGGAGACCCGACTCCTTCAAGGGACGACCGCGACATAACCAAAGAGCTACGCAGGGCGGGCGAGCTTCTTGAGATAGAAGTCCTCGACCACGTCATAATCGGCAGGGATTCGTATTATAGCTTCAAGGAGAGGAATCAATTCTAAGGGATGGATGGAACCAAAAAAATATCTGAGCCCGAAGCGCATAGTCTTGACGGCTGCGATCCTTGTATTCTTCGCCGCCAGCATATTTGGACCCATATACTGCGAGGAGGTGGCGCACGTCTGCCCTCCGGATATCTATGAGATCATGATGCCCGTCATATTCGTCGACATAGCGATAATGCTTCCGATGTACGCGTTGTCGAGTGTCCTAGATCCGGCCGCCCACGGTCTCTTCTATCTCGTTGTCGAGTTACTCTGGGCATACCTGATCGCCGTGATGCTCGTCAGCATGTATGAGCGGATAAAAAGAGTCTTTTCCAGAAAAAAGGTTTCTTCCTCCTGAATAATCCAGTCAGGCAGCCGGCCGTCCCGGTCTTCCTGTGGTGGTGCTGGTGGTATTCCTCGGCCGCGGTCCGAGTGCAGGAATATCCCGTGGTAAATTATAGCCCTCGGGGGATAGTTTATTTCTAATAATGTACTATGGGCGCATATTTCATGAAAGGGTCCCAGACACGGCTTATATTCCTATCTTTTAAACTTTATTTCCTAAATAAGTATCCTGCATGATACATTAAAGAACGACTTTTATAAAATGTACGAATATGTTCCGCCGGACAAAGTCACCGAGCTGTTGGAGAAGGCTAAGGCCATGAAGGACGTCGCGTCTCGGGTCAGGCCTGAAAAGGAGAATTCGCTCAAGGCCCAGGGCGCAAACCAAAGGCTCCTCGAGAAATACCAAATCTCCTCCAAGGACATAAAGATCGAGGTCGAGATCCGGGAGATCAAGCGCATGCCTTTCTACAAGCTTATAGTGCCCAGCGTAGGGGTCGGGACCAAGGCCTTCGTCGCCGACGTCAAGGAGAAGCTGATGGAGTCGTTCGACCTCTCCAACATCGACCTCTACGATTCAAAGATCGTCGACGAGCTCAAGGACGAGTTCACGAACCAGGCAGGCAAAGCCATAGCCAGCGGCCTTCCGGAGATCGACCCCACGCTGAAGGAGTACCTGGCGCTGTCTCTGCGTAACGAGGTGTTCGACCTCGGAATAATACAGATGCTGCTCGACGACGAATTGATAGAGGAAGTGGTGGTGAATTCCGGCAGGGAGCCTGTGAGGATATATCATAAGAAATACGGCTGGATGGAGACCAACGTAAAGATAGAGTCCGAGGACGACATCCTGAATTACGTTCACAAGGTCGGCCGGAGGGTGGGGCGGGAGATAACCAACCTGAACCCGAGGCTCGACGCCTACCTTGCTTCCGGAGACCGGGTGAATGCGACGCTGAATCCGATATCCCTGAAGGGGCATACTTTGACCATCAGGAAGTTCGCGAGAGACCCCTGGACTGCGACCGATTTCATCAAGAACGGGACCGTGACCTCCGAAGTCCTTTCATTGATATGGCTTTCAGTGCAGCACGGGATGAATATGATAATCTCAGGCGGCACCGGCTCCGGCAAGACGTCCTTCCTAAACGTCTGCATGGCATTCATACCGCCGAACCAGAGGATCATCTCCATCGAGGACACGAAAGAGCTGCAGCTCCCGGATTTCCTTTACTGGTGCCCGATGCTTACGAGGGAGGCAAATACCGAGGGCCGCGGCGAGGTATCCATGCTGGACCTTCTCATCAATTCCCTGCGTATGAGGCCTGACCGGATAATCCTCGGAGAGATCCGAAGGCAGAAGGAGGCCGAGGTGCTTTTCGAGGCCATGCACACCGGCCACGCCGTATATTCGACCCTGCACGCCGACACCTGTGCGCAGACCATCGGACGGCTCACTAATCCGCCGATAAACATCCCTCACCCCATGCTCGACTCCCTGCACCTGAACGTGGTTATGTTCAGGGACAAGATAAGGCGCTTCAGGAAGGTCTTCGAGCTCGGAGAATTTGTGACCTCCGATTCGGAGAGGGAGATAAGGTACGAGCCAAGCGTATTATACCGGTGGGATCCCAGGTCCGGCGAGACCAATTCCTTGGCCGAGAACAGGAACCTTTCCCGTAAGATCTCCCTGCACACCGGCCTCTCGGACAAAGGCATAGAAAGCGACCTCGCGCTGAAAAAGAGGGTCCTTGACTGGATGGTCGACAACAATATCCGGAAGATAACCGACGTCGGCAAGGTCATGAATTATTATTATACTGAGATAGACACCCTCGAAGAAGCGGTGGAGAAGAACGATCCGGGCAGGATCTTTTCAGAAGAAGAGGTCGTCGTAAAGGACTGAGCTCATTTACTCTCGGTCATGCTGCCGGTCGAGTAGCCTTTCAAGTCCAGTGCGACGCGCGAGAACCCTAGTTTTTTCAAGTCCCTGCCTAACGATTCCCTGCTCTTTAAGACCTTTTCGAAATCCCCTGGGAGGACTTCTATCACTGCAACTTCTCCCATGCATCTGACGCGTAGCTGCCCCACGCCTGCGCGTCTTACGGCGGCCTCGGCCTTGGAGACCTTTTCGAGCAGGTCTTTGGTTATCTCTGTCCCGTAAGGTATCCTTGAAGAAAGGCACGCCATAGAAGGTTTTTCCGAGTTGGAGAGCTTCATATATCCCGCCATCTCCCTAATATCTTTTTTCGTAAAGCCCAGTTCCGCGAGCGGGCTGTGGACTCCGGCTTCCTTGACCGCCCTGTATCCCGGCCTATGGCCTTTGATGTCTTCTGCATTAGTCCCCTCAGCTACCTCCGGTATGCCTTTCCCGGATGCGGTTTCTTTAAGTACTGAAAGCATCTCCTTCTTGCAGTGATAGCACCTGTCCGGCTGGTTGGACCGGAAGCACGGGTTTGCGAGCTCGTCATGCCTCACGACAACGTGGTTTATCCCGATCTCTTTGGCGGTCTTTCCTGCAGCCTGCAATTCTGATCGTTCCATAGTCGGCGAATCGATAGTTACCGCCAATGCATTGGTTCCTAATGCATCGTAGGCGGCTTTGGCCAGCACGGTGGAGTCGACGCCTCCGGAGTATGCGACCGCCACGCTCTCGAACCCGGCGAAATAGGAACGCAGACGCTCGATCATGTCTTTCGCATCCTCTTTCATGTTTAATAATTTGGGAGCCCGACGCTATAAGTCATGCTCCGGCCCTGTCGCTGCATATTAATAACCCGGCGCGTAAAGTAATACGATGCAGTATTCATACTCGAGGATCAGGTGCTTCCGCGAGTGCCCGCGCGCGTTTCGGTACGAGTATATCGACAAACTGAAAGTCCCGGAATTCGAGACCATCGAAGCCTTCATGGGCTCCCGGGTCCACGAGGTCCTGGAAAGGTTCTACGGCTCTATACTGAAAGGCAGCGAGCCTCATCTGGACGAAGTCCATGGCCTGTACGCAGACCTATGGGACAAGCACATGAGCCCCGCGGTCGTCGTCAACAATGAAACATTGTCCGCCGGAGACTACCGCTCGGCGGGCGCAAAATGCCTGGAAGAATACTACCACAGCTACAAACCATTCGAAAAAGAAAAGACGATCGCGACAGAATTAATGGTCCGGATCGACCTCCTCGGCGAGGGGAGCTATAAGTTCATCGGTTTCATCGACCGCCTGGACAGGAACGGCGGCGGAATTTATGAGATACACGATTACAAGACGAGCCGATCTCTTCCGAGCCAGAAAAAGAAGGACGGAGACGAACAGTTAGCCCTCTACGAGCTCGGGATAAGGCAGAACATGGACGACGTGCGTGAGGTCGACTTGGTGTGGCATTACCTCAGGCACAACGCAGAAATACGGTCGAAGAGAACAGGTAAGGATATCGAGAATCTGAAAGGCAGCCTGTTCTCCACAATCAAGAGGATAGAGGAATCTGTCGTCGACGACGATTTCCCGGCCTACCGGACGAATCTGTGCGCCTGGTGCGCGTATCAGGAGGCGTGCAGGGACGGCTGCAGGGGAAATGCCGGCAGGCAGACTAGCCTGAAAATATACGAAAAATCGGACGATAAAGTATAATAAGGAAGAAAGGATAATCTGTATTATCGGTTAAAAAAATGAGAGCGATTTTCCTCGCATTTGCGATAATCCTTTTAGTCCCTGGCATGGTTTATGCCGTGAACTGCAACAGCTGCTCTGACTGCACTAACAAGATCAATGCGGCCTCTTCAGGCACCACCGTCTTTTTGACGACCAACATTTCCTCGAATTCCGGTACGGCATGCATCTATTTCAGCAGCGTCAACGGCGTTTCTTTCAACTGTCAGGGCCATGGCATCCAGGGTTTCTGGCAAGGCGTCGGGATAAAGGTCTTTAACGGAGGCATGAATACCATCAGCAACTGCGTGGTGGACTCTTTCATGACCGATATAGACGTCAGTATGTCCGACAGCGTTTCCGTAAAGAACTGCCATGCCTGGGGGAGCAAGAATTACGGCATATCGGTCGACCAATCAGGGCAGGCTAAAGTTACCAGCAACGACCTCAGAGCCAACGCCATGGGCGGCATCAGTGTCGGGCAGTCCACGTACGTCGTCCTGATGGGCAACACAGCGACAGGGAACGTGGGGAATGGAATAATCATAGGCCAGACCAGCGATTACACGTCCTTGTCCAACAACGTGGTATCGTTTAACACCGGGAACGGCATATCCGTCATCCAGTCCAGCCACGTGACCTTGTCGAACAACAACGTCCACGAGAATATGAAGCGGGGAATAGAGATTTCCCAAAGCTCGGATTCTACCACTTTGACCGGGAACACCGTCTGGTGCAATAAAGACGACGGGATACGTATTGTACAGGCCAGTAGCTTGACCGTCAAGAACAATGCGGTCTATAACAACAACGTCGACTATGTGGCACTCGGAGGAGGGGCAGGCATGGATCTACATTCGAGCTCGATAACCAGCATGTCGGGCAACAAAGTCACCGGGAACTGGAAGGGCATCGACATATCCCTGACATCCGGCGCCGGGATGTCCTCCAACTGCGTATGCCAGAACGGCTGGTACGCCATATCCAAGGACGGGGGCTCAGCCCTGACCGGGGGCTCAAACACATGCAACAACCCCAATGGCTGGAACGACGCCGGAGTCACGGGATGCAAGATCGCATGCACGGGCTGGTGCAACAATCCGAATCCCGTATGTTTCCCTATGCCGACTACGACCACGTCGACGACCACTACGACGACCCATCCCCCCACGACTACGACGAGCACTTCGACGACGACTTCTACGACGCTGGGCTGTCACAGGGACGTTTTATTTCAGTATTCTGTTGTCGACGATAACGGGATAAAGAACTGTTCCCTCTGGACCAACACCTCCGGGACGTGGAAAATCGACCAGATAAGCACCTCCGTGAACAACAATAATATAAATCCATTCCTCCTAAACAATGTGGCTGGAGGCGTCTATCGATGGGTTGTGCAGTGTTTCGATACCGCAAATCATGGAGTCAACGCGTCAAATGCCCAGCCGAAGAACTACTGGGTCCTTAAGGTCTCTTGCACTGGTTCCACGACGTCCTCCACATCGACCACTACTACAACTACTCATCCCCCAACGACTACGACGACCACGACTACTCATCCTCCGACGACCACCACGACTACGACTCATCCCCCTTCTTCCACGACCACGACTGCGAAGCCTACTACCACGACGACTACTACGACTACGTCTACTACTTCGACTACGACTGTGCCTCACGGGCCGTGCTGGAATGCCGGGGCGAAGTATCTATATATCAAAGCAGGCGATCTCGATAAGTTCTGTAAATGTGTCAGCGGTGTTTATGGTGATTTGTTCTATGATTTGACGAGCGACTTTGGTCCCATAACCCCTTGCGTCTATCCCTCTGAGTATGTGGACAAGAGCGACGATTATATCTGGACCCTGCGGCAGGACACGAATTGTAGGCCTGCGGTCGTATATGTAGTTCTTTGTCCCGACAATAGGTATTATTATACGGACCAGTCCTACTCGTATCCTCCCGTTAGCCATTCTGTTTTTGGGCATGGGAAGAGGTGCTGGTCGGCTTCATTCGGCTACCTTCGGCAGGGGACTGATGGCGGTGGGCAGAGTGGGGAGCAGAAGTTCTGTAAATGTGCGATGGGGACGTATGGCGTGCAGGGTGCACATTTCTACGATGACTTGTCTCAGGCTCCGACTCCTTTGTACCCGACCCTTACTTCCTATGCCTACTGCGACGACACTAATGATTTGGAGTGGATGACGACGGAGTACATTAAACAGGAGCATCAGGCCTTAGACAAGGTGCTGTGCCCGGACAGTAAATGGTATCCAACGAACGCTAATTATTTCGCCCCCTGAATCTGTTCAAAAACTTATTAGATGTCCGGCGCTCAAAGCCCGAGGAACCCTTTTTGTCGGCCCTTATCCGAATTCCTTGAAGAAGCCAGACAGCGGGTCGTCGTCCTCAGACTCCGGCGGCTTATCATTTTGTTCCGGCGCTGACGGTGTCTGGAAATCTATTCCAGGTAGGCTGTTATCGTATGACGTCGAGGCCGTGCTTGTCGTTTTGTTGATAGTCCTCAATGTCTTTATCATCTTGACTGCCGCTTCCACTGCGCGCTTGGCGTATCCCACTCTCTGGTGCGCTTCGAGGCGGCTCATCCCCGGTCCCGTGATTCCGAGGCCGACGGGTTTTTCGTAGTCGAGAGCCAGGTCGGCTATCTTTCGGGACGCGTGCTGGGCCACTATCTCGTCGTGCTCGGTGCTTCCCTCTATGACTGCGCCGAGGGCGACTAGTCCGTCTATGTCGTCTCTTTGCAGCAGCTTTTTTACCACAAGGGGCATGTCGAATACGCCCGGCACGCGAACGACTTCGACGACGTCGCATTCGAGAAACTTCGCATGGTCCTTGGCCAGCTCCACCATTGCAAACGTTATGTCGTAGTTGAACTCCGCGGCAACGATGCCTAATCTGATCCTGTCCATTTTTTCTTTTTTTTTTTTAATTATTTTTTTAATGTGAATCTGCCAGGGGTCCTGCGTCCTCCTTTCCCTGCCTCCTGCCGGTTCCGGCGTTCCTCGTCAAGTCGTTTGGGGAAAACAACAGCCGCACCGTATTTTTAGCATGCTCCCGCGCCCGGTTTTCCGCGACCCTTATCAGTTCTTTCGGCGAATCCGCCTCGTCCTCGTGAACGAAGACCTCTATCACGTGCGTATTCGTGAGCAGCTGCGCATGTATTATCCCCATCGAGGCCTCGTGCGCGCATGTCTTGTCTATCGCTTCCTTGCCCGGCATCCCGAAGGCCATCACGATGTCGCACTCATCCTCCTCTATGAGCTTTTTCGCGGCCACCGGCAAGTCCTTTACTCCGGGAACGGTCCGCCTGACGATCGCTATCCCTGCCTCCTGTTTCTTTATCTCGTCGATAGCGGCCTTGGCCATGTCGTACCTTGCGAAAGTGGTGTCCGCAATGCCTATTCTTGCCATATTCTTAGTCTTTTTTGTATTCCTTTATGATGTCGGCTCCTTCGAGATAGACGAGGCCGTTTCTTTTCGCATAATCTATCGCTTCCCCTGTCTGCAATGCCTTATGAGTCGTCGAATCAAGCATTTCGCATATGGCGGCAGCGGGCGCGAGGCCGGCCTTATCCATCAATGCCATCGAGAGTTCCGTATGGCCTTTTCTTTCCCCGAGGCCCGAGGAGATCAGCAGGTGAACGTGGCCTTCGGACCTGAAATTGTTTCCGAATTCTTTTTGCATCACGTACCTGTTGGCCTCTTTGCTCGTATCCCTGGCAAAGGCGCCTAGCTCGCTTACCGTAAGCGCCCGGTCCGTATCGCTTATCCCGGTGAACGTCTTCCTGTGGTTGACGCTGATAGAGAACGCAGAATGCGCATCGTATCCCAGCTTTCCGGGCCTGAGGTATGAGAGCAGCGGGTATTTGTTCTCCCCGAGCTCGCATATGTCCGAGAGGTAGGGCAGCTCAAGTTTTTCTGCGAACGCGCGGCCTAAGGCGACGCATATCAGTCCTCCGGCGTCCGTCCTCATCCTCGCGATGTGTTCCGGCAACACGCGCTCTGCCGCTAACACCATGTCCGTCTCGTTCTCTCTCCCTGCCGAGTCGTGGACCAGCACGAAATTTCCTTTACGCAATTCCTCTAACGCGTCTTCCATCAAAGTCATTCTAAAAACCTTTTTAATTCCACAATCCCTTCTCTGCCTTCTCCAAGAGGGCGGTGTCGTGCCCTCCGATTATGAGCTCTTTTTTCAACACCTCGGGGTCTTCGCCCTGCCTTAGCCTCTCCTTAAGGCTGTCGACGAGGTCTTCCTTGCTGCGTTCGACCCTGACCTTGCCCATCTCCCTCCTTATGTTGAACAACGCAAGGGAACCGAACAACCCGATTATTATGATCGCCGGGATGATGATTGAGACCGGGTCTATGGGCGGAGTGCAGTCCGGATCCAGTGAGGCGTTGTTGTTGCAGTCCGGGTCGCATATCTTGTCTTTCTCCCCGTCGCAGAATCTGTCTAGCGACCCCGATGGGCAATCAAGCGGGCAGTTGCCCCGGTTCTCGAATCCTGTTTCGCAGACGCCGTTGTTGTTGCACAAACAGTCGGGATCGGTATTCCGGTAACAGTCCGGGTCGCATCTGCCGTCGGTCATGCCGTCGCAGTAGCCGTCTTTCCCGCCAGACGGGCAGTCCGTACGGCAATTCGCGTAATTCTCCTCTCCGTTGCATATCCCGTCGCCGTTGCACAGGACGTATTCCGTCGAGGTCGTGACCTCCTCTGTAGTTGTCGTCGCAAGCCGCTCCGTGGTCGTGGTCTCCATAGTCGTGGTAGACATCGTCGAAGTAGTGGCTGCCGAAGTGCAGATCGAGATGTTGACTGTCGTCTCGGCGTCGGTGTAACCCTCTTTTTTTGCTATGATGTCAAAAGAGCATAGCTTGTCTCCCTTGAACTTAAATACGCCTGTCTCATCGGTCCTGCCGTAAGTGTAGAGCTTGCTCCTGCAGATCGCGCTCACCTTGGCGTCGGACAGCGGCTTCCCCTTATCGTTAGTAACCGTTATCGAAACGTCCTGGTTAAGGCATCCGCTCGATATCTGAAGTATCAAAGGGTTCGTGTCGGTCTTGTTCTGGCTTTTTACGGCAGCCTGGACCGTGAACGCCGAAGCGCACAGGAGCAACACGAATAAAGGGAACAGGTATATCGTTTTCATCTTGTTTTCTATTAATGCTAACGGCTTAATATATGCCGTCTCTCGAATACGGGCGACCCGTCGATGACCACCGAGGCAACGTCTCCCGGGCCGCAGCGGTTCACGAGCCCTGCCACGGGATCCCTGCAATACGACAGGCCGCTGCCCTTCTTGTCCACGAATACGATGTCTGCAGCCCTTCCCTTCTCGATGGCTCCGGAATCAAGTCTCAAGGCCTTTGCCGCGTTCACGGTCGCCATCTTCAGGACTTCTAAAGGCTCAAGCCGTTCCCCAAAAAGGTTGCCTGTCTTCGAGACGTATTCCATCTCTCTCCACATGTCCGGCGAATTGACCATCACATTGTCGGTCCCCAGCGCGACATTGACGCCTGCGCTGACAAGCTGCCTCACAGGAGGGAAACCGACCGAAAGCGCCGCATTGCTTCTCGGACATACGACGACCGATATTTTCCTCCGTTTAGCCTCAAGGATGTCTTTTTTCTCGGCCAGGGCATAATGCACGATAATGTCCGGGCCGTGCCTCAACGCCTCCTCCACCTCCCCGGCGACCTCTCCGGCATGGACTGCGACTATCCTCCCATCTCTCTCCGCCGGAATCTGGTCCAGCTGGTACATATTCAGCCCCAGCCCCTCGCAACCCTCAAATCCAGGGCCCAGGTCTCTTCCAAGGGCTACGGCTTTGATGGGCAGGCCCTTCAGCGCATCCCTCAGATCCCTCAAGCCCTCAATTCCTCCCTCCCGGAAATCCGCAAAGCAAGTGGTCCCTGATTCCATCATCTGCCCGGCCGAATCCCTCATGGCAGCGATCCTGTCCTTTCTTTCAGCCTCGTCGTAGAGCTTCCATTTAAGGCCGTTTTTACCCACTGCTTCATGAACCCTCAAACCTGTGCAAGCCTCTTTCGCGAACGAATCCCCTATATGGGTGTGGGCGTTTATCAATCCGGGAATGGCCAAGCAGTCTCTTGCATCGGTCCCGGTCCGAGAATATCCTGCACCGACTAGGGCGATCCTTCCGTTCTCTATCTCTATATGCGCCTTTTCGAGGAGGGTCAGGTCTTTTCCCGCAAGGCAGGAGCAGTTTATCAGCATGGTATTATATCCGTCCCTGCGCTTAAATACTCGGAAAATATGTTTTACTCATTTTTTGGTAGAT
>CAIYYO010000288.1 GCA_903930485.1 Methanobacteriota archaeon | reverse complement strand
GTAACCGTAGCAGAAATATGCAAAGCCATTGGAGGGAAGTTCTGAAATGGAAAAATCAACACACTCGCCGGGCAAAAGAAAGAAATCGATAGCAAGAGCCACTATCACTGACGGCAACGGGATAGTCACCGTTAATTGCATACCTATCGACGTGTTCCAGAATACGGTCGCAAGAGACAAGATAAAAGTGCCTCTTTTGTTGGCGTCGAGTTTTGTTGACCTGTCTAAGATCAACGTCGAAGCCAATGTCCACGGAGGGGGCGTCATGGGCAGCTCGGATGCAGTGGCTTCGGCCATTGCAAGAGCGCTCGTAGACTGGACCGGGAGCGATGAACTGCTGTCTGTCTATCACCACTATGAACGGACTTTGATCGCAGGAGACCACCGCCTGACCGAGCCGCACAAGCCGAGCCAGAGCAGCAAGGGTCCGAGGCACAGAAGGCAGAAATCATACCGTTGATCATCCAATAACAAAACACAAAATGATTATACCGATAAGGTGTTTCACGTGCGGGACTCCCGTTGCGCAGCACTGGGAGGAGTATGAGGCCAGGGTTTCGAACAAGGAAGATCCGAAGAAGATTCTGGACTCGCTAGGCCTGGAAAGATACTGCTGCAGGAGGATGCTGCTTGCGCATTCGGACACGATAGAAGAGATAATGAAGTTCAAAAAATATTGATGAAAAATCTTTCGCCTCATAAATTAAAAATGACTCACACCAAATTCGAGGTAGCGCGGCTCATAGGTGCAAGAGCGCTGCAGATAAAGATGGGCGCCCCGGTTCTGGTAAAGATCCCAAAAACGGTCGAAAGGCCCCTGGACATAGCAAAGCTCGAGCTGGAACAAGGCGTCATACCCATAACCGTCAGGGTGAGAGAGGAAAAGAAGGTAAAGCAGATAAAAGTGATCCCAGAGATAACCCTGCTTGCAGAGGAAGAAGTAACTGAAGGAGAAGTCAAGGAAGAGAAAGAGCCGGCAGAAGATGCGTTTGAAGAAGAGATCGTTAATGAAGAGATTGAATAAAAATGGCTGACGAAGAGATACTTGTGGGGGGGGAGGAAGAGCTTTTAGTACCCCTGGACGATTACCTTTCGAACGGGATACACGTGGGCCTGAAGTACAGGACGAGCGACATGCGGCCCTTCATCTACAAGATAAGGCCGGACAAGCTGTGCGTATTCGACGTGAAAAAGATAGACGACCGCCTCAGAGTCGCAGCACAATTCCTGGCGCGATACGATCCAAAAGAGATACTGCTCGTTTCAAACAGGGTCTACGGAAGAAAAAGCATAAGGAAATTTGCCCAATACATCGGGGCCAAGGCGTTCCCGGAAAGATTCATATCAGGAACACTGACGAACCCGAACATCGAAACGTATACTGAACCGAAATTACTCGTTGTAACTGACCCGAACGCGGACCAGCAGGCCATAAAGGAAGCGGCCATAATCGGGATACCGATCCTCGCGATATGCGACACCAACACCAGGCTGAAGAACATAGACTACGTCATACCCTCCAACAACAAAGGAAAAAACTCGCTCGCGCTGATATACTGGATCCTGGCCAAAGAGATATCAAAGATTAAAGGAACGGAATTCACAGCGCCGCTGGAAGAGTTCATCTCGCAGGCGGAACCTCAGCCCTACCTCCTGGAAATGGCAGAAAGACAGAGGATAAAGAGGATGAAGCGCAGAGGAAAGCCGCGCAGATAATTATTCTATTTCTATTTTTTCTCTAAACCGTCGTAGGCTTCTCCATATACCGTGTACGCCGTAACCCCGACCGCGTAGGCGGGCAGGACGGACACAAACGGGATAAAGAAGCTAAGTACGAGACCTACAAGCGTCAATGGAATAGAATAGAGGCAGACGACCAGCCAGGCCGTGAAATACTCTTTGGTAAAAGCTTTTTTAAAGATGGCCTTAAAATTGAACGCTTCCCCGAACCTACGAGTCCTCTCATAAGCGATCAACGCCACCGGGGTAAGAAAGCTCGACGGCAGAAAAAGGATAAACGCCAAAACGATCTCAGCCAGGATGAACAAAGCCAAACTCCCAGTCAAGACAGACAGATCCCCATGCTTCAAAGCCGCCAAGGCAGGGAGACCGAATAAAACGATCAACCCCGCGCTCAAAGTAAAAAAAATCAACAACGCAGGAAGCATATACAATACAAGTATGACAAAAGCCAACACGCCTTTGATGAACAACTCCTTAAGATCCTTCCATTCAGGCAAGGCCTCAGTCCCTTTCGAGCACTCGAGCTGATAGCCCAAAACGATGAAATTCACTAAAGGCACGATCTCAAAGACGCAGCCGATCAAAAGATTCCAGGCATTCGTGAAAGGCCTCTTAAACGCCTTAATATAGTCAACCATTACTTAATAATAATCTCTATCTATTAAAAAAACAAAAATGGAAACCGTAACCAATCCGGAACAAAAAACCGCGCCCACGGCCGCCCCGGCAGCCCAAAGCGCATCAGACGACCAACTAATGGCCGCCCTCGCCCACGCAGGAATACTCATAACCGTGATAGTAGCCCTGATAATCTGGCTCACCCAGAAAGACAAATCCAAATACGTCGAATACCAGGCAAAACAGGCGCTGGTCTACCAGCTCGTCGTAGCCGTAGGCATGACGATCGCATGGGTAATAGTATTCGTGATAGGCATAATCACATTAGGAATAGGATTCATCCTCTTCATACCCATGATGATCGTAGGCGCGGCAGCCGTCCTATACGGCCTCTACGCGGCCTGGGAGACCTATCAAGGAAAAGACTTCAAATACTATATGCTCGGAGACATGCTTGCAAAGACGAAATAATGCAATTATTTCTTGGATCTTAATCCGAGCAGGCTGACGACGAAGATCGCCAGATACATCACGAAGCCGTACACGCAGGTAGGGAACCCGAACAGGGAAGAACAGCCGCCTCCCAGGGGACATACCTTCTCTACCAGCTCGCCGTAAGACAAATATCCAGAGAACGACAAACCTGCGACAGAAATCACGAGGATGACCTTTAAGGAAGTCTGTTTGTCCATGTAACAGATTATGGAATGACAGACTAAAACCCCCCATTATTTTTCGTCTTTGCTCGCGACAACAGCTTTGCAGGCATATATCGGAGCGCCCATGGCATGAGTCGGCACATGCCAGGTCGCGACGGCATGCCCGGCCGCGCGAGCCGCGAATCTAGCCGCGTCCGATTCAGCTACGCGCGCCGCCGCATGCGAGTCAAGCGAGAGCTTCCTCACCTCCGCCATACCCAGCTGACGCTTACCCTGCGCCCAAGCCCTGATCGCCTCAATCGCCTTACGCGGGCGATCATCATCGGGCCGTTCTTTTTCAAAGATCGGGAGGACCCGTTCGGCCTCTCTAGCCGCCATGAGCGCGAACGTTCGGTGATAACGTGAGCTGCGCGACAGATCGACCTTTGATTTAGACGTTGTTTTCTTTTTCATGGGTGCGTTGTGATCGATACTCATACAGAATTTTTGAATACGAAGAGATTAATTGCATATAACGTCCCGGATTTTACGAAAGTCTCCACGGGGATTTGGGCAGAAGGCGAAGCCTGAGTCGTTAAATCTGTGTTATGCGCGTGCCATTGGCACCAAGCGACTGAAAGGAGCGAAGAGTTCCTAATCCTGCGTAGCTTTAAAGCAAATCCTTGAATTCGTCGATGCTGATGTTCGCAGCTTTCAGAATGGCGTTGAGAGTTCCTCTCTTAATAGTGTCGTGGTTTGGAACGGTCAGAGGCGGTTTGGTTGGGTGTCTTAGATGTACGTGGCTACCTCGTTGGTCCCGGACGTAATAGCCAGCTCTCACTAATGCTTTAATCGTGTCTTTTCCAGAAACAAGAGGGAGCTTGGACATTTCCCCGATTAGAGAGAAACAGATGCGACAGATTCCTTTATCTTCTTGCTTACGATTTTTACTATGGGTTGGCCGTCGGCTGCTAAAGACTCCATATGCAGGCTTATAGCTTCCTTTACGTTCGCCAAGGCTTCCTCTTCGGTTTCCCCCTGGGAGACGCAGCCCGGAAGAGACGGAACAGTAGCGACGAACCCGCCATCCTCATCCTTCTCAAGAACGATCTTGAATTTCATACAAGTAAATATACTGATTAAGCCTAAAAAAATCGAAAAACGGCCGTCAAAGGACAAGATTAGGAATTGCGTATAACGTATGCGATTTAACGAAGTTCCGCCCAGAGGCGGAATTTGGGCTGAGCGAGGGGCACCCGAGCGAACCGTTAAATCGCTGTTATATTCGCCCGAAAGCTTGGAGGGCTTGATTTTAATGCAACGGTGCCGAAGGGCAAAAATCAAAGTCGGAGTGCCTAGAATGAGTCGTGGGGGGTTGCCGCCCGAACCCGTCTATGTATTTATTTACTCCAAAT
>CAIYYO010000287.1 GCA_903930485.1 Methanobacteriota archaeon | reverse complement strand
TTCAAGGAGGTCGCTACCTATCAGTTTCTTTATCTCGGAGTACACGTCCTCCATCTGAGTGTATATCTTGTGCGGCCCGTAGTCCAACAGGTATTCACCGTGTTTGAACGTCGAAGAAGTGCCGCCGAGGAAGTCTTCCTTCTCGTAGACGTCGACGTGGAAGAACTTTTCCGCAAGCTGCCAACCCGCGCTCAGTCCCGAGATTCCTGCCCCCAGCACTGCAGCTTTATTAGACATTCTTACCTTCCTTGCCACCAGGTCCTTAATCAGTGCACAGCACACTCTTGACCGCGGAATACTTGCCGACTAGCTTGACGCCCTCCTTCTACGAGACATTCTTGTGCACAACGACGTAGTCGTCGGAAGCGCAAAGGTCGCACACGCGGAATACTTCTTTCTTTCCGTTCATTCACTTCCCCCCCTTCCGGCTTTTCTCGGCATCCATCAAAGCAATCTTTTGTACAATATCTCCGGTCTTACGCTGATAAGACTTGAGTTTAGTATATAGAAAGAATATCAGAGCAAATAGAAGCAATGTCGAAAACACAAAAACAAGGTCTATTATGCGGTATAAAAATATCACCTTTGAAAGCGAGACGAATCCAGATACCGCTGACAACAGGATGAGGCCGCCCCAAATGGCTATCCATAAGATGAGATCTGTCAGTTCGAAAATCTTTTTCTTGAACTGGATGTATGCGTAATACATACATATTATTCCTATTATCACTCCCATGATCTCTGGAATCGTAACCATCATCTTGTTATCCTCAACCATAAAATCTTGAAGAATATTTTCACTCCCGTTGAAACATTGGTTCCTTTAAACTTTGTCCATTCATCATACTTCGCTACTATAGGGACTTCGCAATACCTGAGGCGGTTCTTCACTATCTCGTAGGCGAATTCCGAGCAGACTTCGTATCCGTCGCATTCTATGCGCAGCTTTTTGTAGGCGTCTCCGGTGAAGGCGCGAAATCCTGTCTGCGTGTCCGAGAGCCTCGAGCCGAAGAACATGCCGCAGCACGCTGATATGAATTTATTGCCTATCCTCTTGGAATAAGGCATCCCTTTGGAATCAATCATCCTGGACGCCAAAACGAAATCGTAGCCTTCTATAACCTTATCGAGGAGCTTTGGTATCTCAGCCGGATCGTGCTGGCCGTCGGCATCCAGGCACACCACTACATCGGCCCCTTCCATTAATGCAATCTCGATCCCGGTCCTCGTCGCGAATCCCACTCCCATGTTGGTGGCGAGTTTTACGACTATGGCCCCGCTGTCTTTTGCTTGCTCATAGGTCGAGTCCTTTGAGCCGTCGTCCATTATCACGACTCCGTCGACAAATTTTTTTGTCCGTTCTGCAACACCTTTTATGTGCTTCTCTTCATTATATGCCGGTATGACTGCGACTACCTTCATCAGGCACCTCCCGGATGAAGCAACTGGCCGGATATCTCGGACCCAATAGCGTAGGGTAAGCCGATTAATATGTTAGGATACGAATATGACCTAGCCAGATTAGTCCATTCGATAATCTTTGCGAAAAACCCAAGACTTAGTTTGAAATAGTTCCCAACCGGCTTGGTGGTTATGCGCAGGTCCATCTCGGACTCATTGGCTCTGACTTTCGCGTATACTCCGATGTCGTAGAAATAAACAGGAATATTCACCGTCTTCACTATCTTAGATAATTTATTAGGCACGATTATATTTATATCCACGTTACTGCCCGCGGATATCTCGATAAAGCCGTTGTCATACAGCCAGAGAAGGTTGTCAGTGAAAGGCTTGACTCCATATGGATGTGAAAATAGATACTTTAGAGCCATATCTGAGCCGCTGATTTTGAAATCACGTCTGGAAGAGTCGCAGTCTACCTTCTCCATCCGTGTACTGATGGAGAGGCATATATCTTTCTTAGTGTCTTTGCTCTCGAGCATCACGACAAAAGGAGTCATCTTAGCAAAGCCCGACATGTGGGCCGGGAAAATGTATGCGTCATAGTAGTATGTGAACGCATCTACATAGCCGTCAACCGAATTATTGAGGCACTCTGGCTGCTCCAAAAGCCCATATATGAGGTAATCCCTGTTCGAATATATTTCTGAAAAAGAGGTTTTATGCTTTTCTATGAATGCGTTCACCGCCGTATCATTCCTGCTGGCTAGAATGTATCCTATCTGCGGACAATTGATTGTCTTGAACTGGTCGAAGAACAGGAGGTTGTCTTCAGACTGTACAACGACCTTTCCGCCCATGTTGATCACATAAGTCTCTGCCTGGGCTTTTTTATCCGTGATGTCATAGACTACGCGTTCGCTATAATTCCCGGTAGAGTGGAAGAATTCTATCATTGACAGTTCCGTGTCAGTGAGGGTGAAGTTGTCGTAGGTCTGGTAGTATTCAGGGACCGCGAGGGCTATTATCGCAAGGCATATTAGGAGTATCGGCTTTTCCCTGCCCGAGGTAATTTTGTATATCGAGTAAGCTGAAAGGACGGACACAAAATATAGCACAAATACGAGGACCCTGTTGGGCTCGAATATAGCGTGTGTCTTTAATATGTCACCCCCAAACAGGTATTCTTGAACAAAGATATTCAAGAAATATTCCTGGGTGGATAGCAGTATTATCAAAAAGGAGATTATTATGAATTTGTAGCTCGTATTCCATTCCTTCTTTTCCCGATAAATCTTCCATGAAGCGTAGAGAGCTAAAAGGATTATGAAAGGAGGCCATATAAGCCACAGGAAAGAGACGACA
>CAIYYO010000286.1 GCA_903930485.1 Methanobacteriota archaeon | reverse complement strand
CGTTTACAGCCTGACTTGAGGCTATGAATCCGGCTCCAAGGAGTATGCCGCCGATCAATGCGACGAGCCTGGGTCCTTTCTTATCCTGGATTCGGCCTGCAATTGGCATAGTAATTGCGAAGAAGAACAGCATTATGGAGAATGCAAGAGTCTGGTCTGAAGTAGTCCATTTATATGTTTTTTCCAGTGCGGAGCCGAATATCCCCCATGTGTAGGTCACTCCAAGCATCAGGTTTATGAGAACCCCTCCGGCCACGATGAGCCAACGGTTTGTTTTTGGATTATCCATTTTATTGAACCCCATTTAATCTATCATGATTAATTATTATAAATTATAGGGATGTTTTTCTTTAAAAAGCACGCATATTAAATACGACAAATGTCGAAGAACAAGATTCTCAAGAGCGTTCTTTCCGGTAGCCTTCGACTATATCCTCCAGGCGCACGCGGGACTTGTAAGCTGCGACGGCCTTTTCCACGTCCGCCAGGCGTGCATAATAACAGCCCTGGAATTCCTTTACCAGGGATGTATCGGCCCAGGGGACGTTTTTTGCGTCCAGCAGAAGCCTGTTCCCATTGTCATCAGTGAAAACCATTGCGGCAGAAAGCAGGCTATCAACCTCTTCTTTACGCAGGCCCCTTTTCATGAGCACATGGCCCTTCTTCTGCGCGGGAAACAGGCCGACAGGAACGATTATCCCTTCAAGGATCATCTCCCATCGCTTCTTTAGTCCGTCCGCGCTCGCGGCCTTTTTGCGCTGGTCGAATAAATTAAGCTTCAGATTCTTTATCGAATGCTCTTTTTTTGCCATCTCGGACTCTTTGCGAATGCCCATATCACACTCACGGCGGATCTTCGCAGCTTTCGCTTTAAGGGACAATATCTCGCATTCCTTCTGGGCGAGAGTCGTCCGCAGGAACTCATTCTGGCGCTCCAGCGAAATCATCCTCCTGCTGTACTCGGATTCGGGAATAGGCTGAGGAGCAGGTTTCGGCTTCTCCGGGACCGTTTCTTTTGTTGCTGCAGGCTTCCTGTTCCGTTCTTCGATCAAAGACCTGGCCTTGTCGATAGCATAACCCCTGACAAAAAGATGCTTCACCTCATCCGCTTTAGCGGGATCCATGCCCATTGAATCGATCTTTGCGAACTTGTTTCGATAGGCTGAATAGGCGATCAATGCCGCTGCCAGCGAGTCTCTCTGGTGGGCGTCCTCCGTCCTGTGGCTGCGGGTGATCGTTATCTTGTCCAGGACGAGGGCAGATTCGGGCGGAGAATAAACAACGGCGCCTAGCTTGCTTGCCATCTTTAGGACAAAACCAGGAGCAAGCGCGACGTCGGTTGCAATCACGGAAACGCTTCCAAGAGAAACAAGATGCTCTATTGCCTTGTCCAGACCCAAGTCTTTGGAACTAAATAGCTCGACTACTCTGCCTTTGAAATCGACTGATGCAAGCCCTGTGGTTGTGCCCGGATCTACGCCGACGATGAGGTGCAATTTCTTTTCCTTTAATCATTTGGGATAGGGAAAATAAAACAGCTTGGAGCAGGGTCTTTTTATACTTGTCAAGGGTAAATATTTTTTGCAGACTTGTAAAATGGAAATAT
>CAIYYO010000285.1 GCA_903930485.1 Methanobacteriota archaeon | reverse complement strand
GGAAGAAGCCGCCTCCCTGGCGGCAGCAAATAAGATACTGATTGACGATCTCTTTGACCGATTTGAAAGGACCGGAAGGGATATCCTCTTTATCAATGACGTCAGCATGTATTTGCAGGCCGGAAACGCGACCGATCTCCTGCGATGGATGCGCAGGGCCTCGACGGTGGTTGCAAACGGGTACTATGGCCGGAAGCTTGGCGCGGGCCCGCTCTCTGCCAGAGAGGCGGCGGAGATGGAACTGCTCATATCCTCCTTCCCCTATCACGTGAGACTGCCCGACCAGTCGCTGGACGAAATTCTTTGAACCACTACGCAAAATAAAGTGCAATAGTTATCTGCAACTTTCGTAAGACAGTAATACCCGCTTTGCCGGCCCGCAAGCAGATTTCGCTTCTCATCGGCGTCTTCCAGAAAGGGGTCGGATAAATTCTGCATCTTGAAACACTGATGAGTAAACGATTTGAGAAAGATCCGGAAGCTCAGTGGGGATTCCTGCTGAACTCCTGAGGTGGCCCTGAAGCATCCCCATTTCTTTGAAACACGCATTTGGCAGGGCATACACTACCGCTATAGAAGAGCCGGGACGACAAGATGCTTTAATCTCGCACTGAACCTATTTTAGCTTAACGACGAAAGAGATGCCGGCGATAGAAGGCGAGTTCGGCGATAGAGGCTTGCAGATCATAGTAAGCGTCGTGGCGAGTGCCGGCAACAGCGAGAACTGCCTGCGGAAAGTACGTGCGTATGATCTCCGGATTCTTTTTCTCAAACTCTGCATCGGGGTAAAGACGTTTCCATTCAAGCTTGAAGGCTGTTACATCGAGATGACGGTAATTCAGGCGGCTCCCAAAACGGGGCAAAAAGCGGCGAATGAACCACCAGTCGGCATGGACGGTGTTACCCGCCAGCACCGGTCGTTGGTTTTCACGCTCTGCGGGCAGGCCTGAAACGGAATCTACGTAGGCGGCAAGGCGGGTGTCCGCCTCGGCAATATCCACTGCCTCAGGTGAACGGCACGCCTTAACCAGGTCCGGCAGATTCTGCTTGACCCACGGGCTTACCGTTTTACCCTCCGGCAGACGAATCGTCAATCGTACATCATGCTTCTCACTCACTACCCTACGCAAGGACATGTCGGTAATCAGGGCCGCAACTTGAAGCAGCACTGCTCTTTCGGTCTCCAGGCTCGAGTACTCAGTATCGAACCAGACGTAGAATTTATCCGCCCCGGGCTCTCCTGCCATCCCTGCGAACCCCTCCTTTGGTGGCATTCACGCCATCGCTATTCCGGACTTGCGCCAACAGGTTTTATGGCCTGCAGTTTCTCGTAGATCAACCGGGTTACGGGTATGTCCAAACCCAAAGACCGGCCGAGACGCAGGAGGGTCCCTCCAAAAAGGTCCCGCTCATCCGGCCGGTTAGCCTGCTCGAAATCTCTCTGGAACGATGTTTTCGTTTCATAGGGGAAGTTGCGCCCCTTTTCGAAAGAGTCCTCCACTATGGCTCCAGGCAGAACAATGCCCTGCCCTACTGCAAGGGCGGCGCACTCTCCCATTATGCCCAGCACATGGGCCTGCAATTCTCCGGATTCCATCACTTCGCCGATTGTCTTGTTGAAACAGGCCGTAACAAGGCCAAAAGCGGCTATGAAAATGAACTTCTCCCATATGGCAGGATACGCGTCGTCGACCCATTCATATCTTATAGCGGCTTTCTTGAAGAGACGAAAGAGATCGCGGG
>CAIYYO010000284.1 GCA_903930485.1 Methanobacteriota archaeon | reverse complement strand
GGAGGGGAATTCTCGAAGCTCCTGGAAGAATGCGACGTCGGATTAAAGCAATTGATGTACACCGGCAACACCATTCTCATCTTCCCGGCATCTTCGACCGGCGTCATGGAAGGCGCGGTAAGGAACTGCGTCAAGGGAAGGTGCCTCAACGTCTCTAACGGCGCCTTCAGCGAGAGATGGCACGGCATCACCAAAGAGAACGGGAAAGAAGCCGACATGCTCTCTTTCGAATGGGGCGAGGCGCCGGACCCGAAGAAGATCGACGAGAAACTATCAACAGGCGCGTACGACGCCCTAACCCTGGTCCACAACGAGACCTCGACAGGCGTGGCGGCCCCGATGGAGGAGATAGCCAAAGTCGTGAAGAAGCATCCCGAAGTCATGTTCCTCGTGGATACCGTGAGCAGCATGGGCGGGACAAAGATAGAAGTCGACAAGCTCGGAATCGACGTTTGTCTGTTCGGCGTCCAGAAATGCATGGCACTGCCTCCGGGGCTTGCGGCATGCTCGGTCAGCGACAGGGCGCTTGAGAAAGCCGCGACCGTTCCTTTCAGGGGCCACTACTTCGACTTTTTGGCCTACAAGAAATCGCTTGAAAAGAAGCAGACTCCAACCACGCCGCCCATATCGATCATGCAGGGCCTGAGATACCAGCTCGACAGGATCCACAACGTCGAAGGCGTGGAAAACAGGTTCAAAAGGCATGCGGAGATGGCCGAGATCACCCGGAAATGGGCCAAGAAGAACTTCGCATTATTGCCGAAAGAGCAGTACAGCTCTAATACAGTCACATGCGTCAAGAATACGAGGAATGTGGACTGCAACGACTTGAAGGCGAAGCTGTCGGCCAAGGGATACGTGTTCTCGACAGGGTACGGGAAGATCGCGGACAAGACCTTCAGGATAGCGCACATGGGCGAGCGGACCGTGGACGAAGTAAAGACGTATCTGGAGACGATAGACGGGATACTCGGGCTGTAAGTCGGTTATTGTTATTTTAAGTTGGAAAAAATATAATTATCCATGGACGCAGTAAGAGGATATATAACAGCCGACCCGGCCATCTGCCACGGCAAGCCGATCTTCAAAGGCACAAGGATCATGGTCCACCTTGTCCTGGAAATGATGGCCGCGGGAGAGAACATGAAAGACATCCTAAAGGATTACCCCTCTCTTACTGCTGAACACATAAAGGCCGCCCTCTTATATGCGTCCGCGACCGTTAAGGAAGGGGAAGTGGCGAACCTTTCCTGAACATGAAATTTCTTCTGGACGAGAACGTGCAAAAGAGGGTCGCTGATTACCTGACAGATCAAGGCGTTGACGTAAAAACCACCAAAGGCGCTACGGACTCGCAGGTGGCGCATCTGGCCCAAAAAGAGGACAGGATACCCATAACGTACGACTCGGATTTTTCAAATATGCTGGCATACCCGCCGAAAGACTATCCGGGCATAATAATCCTAAAGATCCATCCGCCGATCCTGGACAAGACGACGGAAGCGTTGACGAGGCTTTTAAAGAAAACTGAAAAGGCAGGACTGAAAGGTAAAACTGTGATCCTAAAGGAAGACAAATACCTTGTCACCGAATAAGACAGCCGGGACGATGGACGGGATACTCGGGCTGTGAGGGAACGACTACGACGAATCTAGTTCTTTATTATTTAAAAACAGAAACACGGAGCCTAAGCTAAGACCTGAAAAAAATAAAAAGAAGAAAAAATAAAAAAAGGCCGGTGGACCAGTCTACCGGTAGTAGTCCTGGTTCGTGCTGTAGGTCTGCCCGTTAGAGCATTTGACTCCGTTGATGGGCCTGGTAGATATATAAGACTTCACAGCCCATTTATTGTTGTTCTCGTCGTTGGTATATCCGTACGAAGTCTTTATGCCCGAAGCCTGGGTGTAGCTCTGGTATCCGTAGGTCCCGCTGGCGCACAGGCAGAACTTCTTAGCCTGGTCGCTGCTCGTGTAGAGGAACTGGTTCCCTGCGCTCCAGCACTTTACAGGCGCGGAGCAGACGTTGTTCTCGTCGATTTGACCGTTACAGTTGTCGTCTATGCCGTTGCAGACCTCTGTAGCTCCTGGGTAAACGTTTTTGTTATTGTCGTTGCAGTCCGTGTTGTCTGTGACGTATCCTTTGGGTGCTGTGCAGGCTTGTGTCGAGACTGCCAGGTTTCCGTAGGTGTCACTGTCGGCGTCCCGGTAGTAAATGTTTTTCACGCCTTCGTCTGTCTGTCCATTGCAGTTGTCATC
>CAIYYO010000283.1 GCA_903930485.1 Methanobacteriota archaeon | reverse complement strand
TCCGCCCGCCAGCTTCGCCAGCGCGGCAGCCTGGGCACTGCCCCTGTCAAACTCGATGCCGGCGTAGAGGTCCTCGGTGTTCTCCCTGACGATGACGATGTCTACTTTGTCGTATCTGGAAGGAACGCCTGCGTAAAGGCGCGCCGGGCGGACGCATGCGTACAGGTCAAGCGCCTGGCGCAGCGCAACGTTCACGCTCCTGAAGCCGGAACCGACGGGCGTCGTTATCGGTCCTTTGAGAGCCGTCTTGTTCTTCCTGACGCTTTCAAGGACGTATTCAGGAAGAGGCGTGCCCTCTTTTTTCATCACCTTCTCGCCCGCCTCGGCGTTCTCGAAATCGATCGAGACGCCGGAAGCCTCTATGACTTTCACGGCCGAGCCCGTCACCTCGGGCCCTATGCCGTCCCCGGGAATAAGCGTGACTTTGTGCCTCATTTTCTATTCCTTGAGAGCGAAGCCCCCGTGCTTCCTGAAATGCGCCGTCAATCCGCCGTCCTGCAGGATCTTTATCATGACCTTAGGCAAAGGCTTCACCGCGAGCTTCAGGTTCTTCGTCTTGTCTAACACGAGTCCTTTGTCGAGATCGACTTCCAATACGTCTCCGGGCTCTATCCTGCACGCGTCCTCGCACTCTATCACCGGGAGGCCGACGTTGATGGCGTTCCTGAAAAATATCCTTGCAAAAGACTGCGCTATCACTGCCGATATGCCGGCCGCTTTTATGACGAGAGGCGCCTGTTCCCGCGAGGATCCGCAGCCGAAATTCCTTCCCGCGACGATGTAGTCGCCTGGCGCGATTTTTTTCGAGAAGCCCGGGTCGAGGTCCTCCATCAGGTGGCGGGACATGTCTTTGATGTCCAGGCTCTTGAATTTGTGCTTGCCGGAGATGATCAGGTCGGTGTTTATGTCGTCTCCGAACCTGTGCGCTTTGCCTGAAAGTTTCATGGTATAAAATTAGGTAAACGGGATATTAAATCGGGGAACTGTAGGACGGGAAGTTCAGAAGAAAAAGCCGAAAATAAGGCCTGCAAGGATGCTCAGGACGACTGTCAGGATAACGTAAACCGTAGTCCTCCTTACGCCTATTATCTTGCTCAGGACGAACATCGTCGTAGGAGAGACCATCTGCGCGGTGAGGAGGAACGCGAGGACCCCTCCGGCGCCCATGCCGTAATCGAGGAGCGTCTTAGCGATCGGGACGTCCGTTAGAGTGGGAAAGTATAGAGACGCGCCGAAGACCGAGCCCAGGATGCTTGCAACCGCGCTGTTTCCTCCGAGGTTGTTCTCAAGAGAGCCCGGCAGCATGAACGAAGAGAACAGGCCCATGATGAATACGCTCATGAACAGCAAGGGAAGGGATCTTTCTGAGAAAAGGTACGTCTCTTTAAGCCAGATACGGATCTCCAGTTCCCTGAAGCTTCTCTTTACGTGAAGCCAGAGCAGACCGAGTAGGATGAGGATGACTGCGGTCTTTAATACTCCATCGAGGGGCCATGCGGCCGTCACTAGCAAGGCGAGCATCCCTGCGAAGAACAATATCAGCTCGTACGGGTCGTGGGCCGGGAGGCTGTCCAGTTCCTTCAAACCCCTGCCCTCCTTAAGCTGGTCCCAGTACTCGAAAAGTCCGGTATATTTCCGCCTGCCCTCGTCGCCGAAATACCTGCTCGAAAACACGCCTATCAGCAATGCAAAAACCAGGGAGAACAGGATCAATGCAAGCGAATACTCCGGGCCGAGGACTATGCCGACGAACAGGATGGAGAGTATGTTCAAGGCCGAAGCCGCGTAGAGGAATGAAATCGCTGGGCCGATGTCTACCTTCTTCTTGCGCAGGCCTGCGAAGATGGGAAACATCATCGATGAATAAACCGCCAGGAGTGCGCCTGAGAAAAGGGCCCAGACGTACGCTCCGGATACTGGCTTCTTCTCGAGGTTCTTGATAAGGTCGCCCTTGGGCAAAAAGACCGAGACCGCGCCGGTGATGAAGAGCGCGGGGATCAGCGGAATTATGTAATAAACCGCATAGTCATGCAGGAGGTATAGGCCGTTTATGAGAGGGTTGACGGAACGCTCGCCGGTCTCCGGGATGGCGTAGGGCATAAAATAGAAGAAAAGGAACAATAAAGCGAGCACTGCAACTATATCTTCTTCATCCATCGAACCACCTTAAACTATTGTTATATTAGCGTTTTATAACCCTAAAAATGGCCAGAGCGGATATAAATGACTAATCCATTATAGTTTAGGCCTTAAACCAAAGATGGACAAAGAAATAGCTTTAGCATCGGCCTTCCTGATGCTGTTCGCCTGCCTGTGCATAGGCGGGGGAAACACGCCGCAGACGACAACGGCTTCGACGGAATCGATCGCATCGACGCAGCCTGCCGCGGAACCGTCGACGCTTGCGCCTGTGCCTTCGACCGAGCCGGTGCCCGAGACAGTCAACATGCCGCCGGTTTCGTCCAGCCCGGAAACGACTGAAGAGGTTCCCGTGGTCACTACAGAGGCTCCTGCGGCTTCGACAATGCCCCGGCCTCCTGCGACGACAACGACTGCGCCGACCCTCGAGAACTGCGACAAATGCACCGACGGCACCTTGTGCGAAGGGACGAACAAAGAGGGCAAGATGTGCCTTTGCAACTATCCCCAGGACGGCGGCACCTACAGGACATGCGTCCTGGACCGGCCGCTCATCATGTGAAAATAAAATGAAACAGAGAATTTTATTGGCATTGGCGTTCTTGGCCCTGGCGCAGGCGGCGTATTCTGCGCCGGCAGAAAAGGTCACGATGTATTTCTTCTGGGGACAAGGCTGCCCGCACTGCGCGGCCATGGAGCCGTTCATAGAAAAGATGCAGGGAAAATACAAGAACCTCCAGGTGAAAAGCCTCGAGGTATTCAATAACAAGGACAATTTGCTCCTCCTGAATGATATGGCCGCAGCCTACTCAAAAAACGCGACCGTGGTCCCGGACGTGTTCATATCCGACCAGATGATAATGGGATACAACGGGCCGAAGACCGAGAACCAGACGGAAACAATGATCCTAGCCTGCTCGCAGAAGAAATGCGCAAGCCCCGACGACATACTCGCGGCATACCGAAGCAAACCTCCCGCAACGACCTCGACGGCGCCGCCCGGTACGACGACGACGACCTCGACCGCCTTGACGACAACAACGACTCCAACGACGACAAGCCCCGCGACTACGACCACCCGTCCCATAAGGCAACAGGTCGCGAACGGCAGCATCACAATGTACTTCTTCTACGGAGACGGATGCCCGCACTGCGCGCAGATGGAGCCCTTCATCCAAAAAGTGATAAAGACATATCCGCAGATGAACGTGAAAAGCCTCGAAGTATTCAACAACGAATCCAACGCCAGGTTCTTCGACACCTTGGCCAAAGCCTACGGCAAAATAGCCCAGGGAGTCCCAACAACGTTCATAGGAGACCAAATGATCGAAGGATACATAACAAAAGACAACGAAACAGAGACGGGTATTACAAATGCGACTAACAACTGCACGATTTACGGATGCCTTTCCCCTGACCAGAAATATGAGGCGTATGTGAAAGAGCACCCGACGACGACTACGATTGTCACGTCGACGACCCGGCCAGTACAGGAGACGACTATTACGGCGCAGCCTACGGGAAAGGGGGCCGGGGACGACGGCACGATTCTTATAATACTGGTGGTTGTGATAGTTCTGATTGTGGTGCTCGCGCTGCTTCTCAGAAAAGGCGGGTCGAAGGCGGACGACGGGAGCGTAAAGAAAGGCGAAGCTGAGTAGTTGCAATACTTGATATTGGCCGATTGTACCGACTTGATAGTCATTTATCTACAGGAACCTTATCCCCATCGGCACTTCCCCTTGAACGGCCAACATCCGTTCACACTGCGAGGGACATCGCTTCGCTAGTCCCTCTGACGAATTTACAGGAATTTTATTTCTTGAGGAACCTCTCCAAATCTCTTCAAGAATTCCTTCGGCCACTTCTCGATATCCAATCCTTTCTGAGCCGTGAATGTCGCCAGCCATCTCTCCATGCCAATCCCCGTACACCCGCTCCACAGTTCCGATCCCTTCTGCGATTTCACGTTAAACCCCTTCGTGTACTTGTCTCCGTTGTTGGACGCGTTCTGGAACTCCAGCCATTCCGACTCCTTGCGCGTGCCCCTGTACGGAAGGTATGATTCGAAGTCGATCGTTCCAATATCCCGTTTCTCTGTTTCGTCTTTGACGCCGATGAGCCCTTCTTGTGCCATGAACCAGGGCGTGACCCATGCCATACGCCATTCCAGGTCGAGTATGTCGTTGAAGATGTGCTTGTATCTTTCGATGATCTTGCTCCGGACTTCGCGGACCTGTTCCGGGTAGCCTGACCAGACGAGTTCTATCCTGTGGAATTCGTCTACTCGTTCGATCCCGTGTATGCCGCCTGATTCGTATCTCATTGACGTGCCGGATCGGTCGAAGACTTTCAGCGGCAGGCTTTCGTCTGCGAGAGTCTTTCCGTCGACGTAGGGCCAGAAGGCCGGGCACTGCGCGTATGTGACGCCGCCTATCGGTTCCTTGATCTTGTCCTTGATGAGGTGCAGCGGCACTTCGCCCGTTATCTTGTAGGTGTCGATGACGTCCTCCCAGTATTCCTTGTCGCGGGTCTTGGGCTGGCACAGGTAATATATCTCGCCGTATATGCTTTTCGCGTGGCCTGATTTCTTCCAGATGTCCCATGTCTCGCATTTCGGGAATATCATCTCGGAGAATTCGAGCGGTTTTACAAGTTCTTCAAGGACGATCGATTCGAAGGTTTTGACGATGCGGGTTGCCATCGGCCCGTAAATCCATTGGCCGCGGCCGCGGTGCATTATCCAGTTCTTCCTCTCCATCTCGACCGTCGGGTCCTTGTCCCATGCGTGCTTTTTCTCAGGTGACGCCCACATCAGCTCCCAGTGCTCTGCTTTTCCTTCGTAGTGCTGGGCCTCGATCTTTTCCGATACCAGGGTGACGATCCTGTCGACGTAGTTGTTCTGGAGGAATTCTTCGTCGAGGTTTTCCAGGACCATGCGGCATGACTTTCCGCTGAAGGTCATCTCTTTGACGAACGGTAAAGTAAACGTTTTCTTCGGCTCCTTGTCCAGTTCTAATTCTATCTCGTATCTCAGGGCGTGTATCCCCCGGACGCCTACGTGGTATTCCTTTCCCAGATGCGTCGACAGGAAATTCTTGAGCCTGTAGACGGCATCGTGCGGCCTCACGTATCTGCCGGATGTTATTGTTAGGAATATCTTGTCTCCGGATACGGACTGCTTCTCTATACGGGCGCCTGCACCTTCTGGCGCGCCTTTGTCCAGGAGGTCTCCGGTCTTTTCCAGGATCACCTTGACGTCTATTCCTTCCAGGTCCCTGCTCATGGTGAGCTGGCAGTCCATAGAGAATTTCATATTGTATCGGTTAATTTATCGGATTATAAGAAAAAGAATATAATGGAGGCTACGGTATGTATGCGGCTATCACTTCCTCGATGTTGACGACGCCGAGCAATTCTCCTTTCTTTCCGACGACTGGCAGCATTATTATCCCTTTCTCGGTCATGAGTTTTCCCGCGTCCTCTGTCGTAGTCTCGGGACTAACGGTCGTTGCCGGCGTCCTCATGATGTGCTCTATCCTAGTCGTCCTGATCTTGCCTGATTCCTTAGATATCCTGGCGTCTTTTCCGAAGAGGTCTATCCTCGTGACGACGCCTATGACCTTGTCTATCCTTGAGGGGCCAACACCTGTCCCTGTTGCCGCGCCGCCGGCAGTCGCGTTTGAAGACGTGACAAACGGATACGTGCCGTGGTCAACGTCCAGAAGCGTC
>CAIYYO010000282.1 GCA_903930485.1 Methanobacteriota archaeon | reverse complement strand
ATCGCGCCGGGGTGGATCTCGATGCCGGTGATGAACCGCGCGAACTGCGACAACGCCCGCGGGAAAAAGGGAACACGCTTTCTGCTCAACCAGTGCGCGAACCGGTAGAACAGGAGCGCATGGAACCCGGCGTAGGTAAGGACGACCTCGATCCTGCTCGTGGCTGCCGGGTCCATCGATAGCGCCGCGTTAAAGTCTCTCTGTATTTTTCGAAAGGTCTCGCACATATTGTATAGTTGTCAAATGCCAGGACATCGTTGACTCAAGTCTAATGGTAAAAAGTGTCACGACATCGTTGACCCGGGAGAGGTCAACGATATCGTCAGAACTATAGATCATTTGGGACTTTGTATTCAAACGTATCGACAATTTCATTGCCAAGATAGAGCTGCACAACATGAAGTTGCGTGATAATCATGGCCCGCACGTAAGAGTAAACAAGGTTTTTCGATACGTCAAAGCGTTCGCCGAAGATATCGAGCTTCCGGTCGCTCCGGATGAAGCGAATGACTGAGATATATCCATCCGGAATGAAGCTGAGATGAGGCATCTTGGTATTCGACCCTACGGTTACCGGCGTAAACTCGTGGGCTTGTCTCATCTCGAAAGGGGTTTTCCCCTTGAGGAAACTGTAATGGTGCTGCTTGTTGTGAAAACGCTGGAAATTCTTGCTCTGCCGCTTCAGAACGGCATAGCTTGAAAACCATTGCCTGCGGTAGAACTTTTTGTCGTAGGTGTCGTTAAAATGCTCAACGACACCATTGCGCCACGGTTCAGCGATCGGGATAAAGACCGGATGGACACCATAGGCCAAGCAAAGCCGGATGACCATTCCGAAAGATCGGGGGTAACGGTTGCTGCCGCGGAAGTTAAGCGCATTGTCCATCTGGAGATAATCAGGAATGCCCATGGTCTTCCAGCAGCGTAAAAGCCCGTGGCAGACGTGGGAATCCTCCTTCGTTCTTTGAGACTCTATGTATGCTGCACGGTCGAACAAGTCGATAACGTTCATCGAATAGAATCTGCCGTCGCCTTTAATGTAGCGCGGTCCCACCAAATCCATCTGGTGAATGTTGTTGCTGCACAGGGCCTCCGTGAAGTAGGGATATTCGACGCCCTTGCGAACATAGGCTGTTTTTTTTTACGAGCCCTTCGCTCTTGATGACGCGATTGATCGTACGGTCAGCGGGGAACGGTAACCCCAGCTTCTTTAGTTCCCACTTGATGGCGGAAACGCCGATCTGGGCATAGGGGGATGCCTCTAAGTGCTGCCGAGTCAGAATGATGCGTTCCTTTGCCGCTGGCGTGATCTCCAAGGGACTCGTTTTAGGGGCGCGTGACTGTTCTTTATACCAGTCTGCCGCACCCGTTCTGTAGCGCTTCAGCCACTTGAAGAACCACTGCTTGGACCGGTTGACGCTTTTGCAGATCGTCTTGGGTGACTCACCCCCCATGACATGCCGCTGAACGGCTTCTTGTCTGATATCTTCTTCTGCCATTGATGCTCTCCTTTCAAAATGATAAGGAAAGCATCATAACAGAGGTTGCACAAAATTCGCTCAGAGTCCACGATGTACTGGCACGGAAATCGGCATTAAGAGTCAACGATGTCTTGACACATCCGGGTCAACGATGTCCTGGCACTTGTCATCTAGGACTTAAGAGTCTTGTGATAAAAGAAAGAGCGGATGCTGCAGATGTAGAGGCTTTTGCTAAATCCTATAGTTTTGTGGCAGATGCT
>CAIYYO010000281.1 GCA_903930485.1 Methanobacteriota archaeon | reverse complement strand
TTATCCTGCTAAGTCCTTCTCCTGCTCCGGCAGGCGCGGCAGGGACAGCGTCGTTCAGGGGTTTGTCTGACTGGTATACCAGATCAGGTATGGCCTTGTCGTTCAAATCAACTATCCGGGCATAGAATCCCCAGCCACCGGTCAGTTGCTCGACCTTGATGAGCAGGCGGTTCCAGCCTTTTTTCAGTTTCAGGTCTGTCGAATAAATGTCAGGCATGGCCGCACGATGCGTGTGGTCGTCTTTTACCAACTCTCCGTTCAGGAATAGCTTCGCGCCGTCGTCGCTGCCGTAGAGCAGTTTCACAGTCCGGTCCGTCGGCGAATAAACGTATGAGTTGGCGTATGCGATCACTTCCTCTTTAGGGTTCATGGTCAGCCGGAGGTCGACGTATCCCTGGCTGTTGGCCAGTTCGGACGTCCACTTGTTTCCGGAGCAGGCTCCGTTCAGTTCCGGGGCCGCCGTCTGCTCGCCTATGTAATCCTTCTCGAGGCCGTGATCGAGAGACAGGTTCCAGTAGTCCGCGTCCGTCAGCGGCCGGTCTCTCGGGTTCGGGAAGGTGCCGCAGACGAGCCATTCGTTAATGAATTCCGGCTTGAGCAGGGATTCGCGAAGCATCAATTGCGCTTTATTGTCATCCGTCACTGTTGTCTTGAACCGGCTCAAGTCTTCGGGAGTGGGCTTACTCACGAACGCCAAAGGCACATCGATATTGTCGAGGTTCGTGTACCATTCGAGTGAAAGGCCGCGCCAGTGGCTCGTCTCGACAAGCACGGGCTCATATGCCGGCACCTCGACGTAGTTACCCTTGTTGGTCTGCAGGTTAAAGACTTCATGCTGGCCGAACGTCCCGATAAGCTTCCAGTCACTATCCTTCGAGAGGTCGGTCTTCAGTTTGTCATAGACTGCGACGTAGTCTTTGACGTTGAGCACCTGGGCGTGTTTTTTGCCTGCTACGGGATCATAGGTGGTCGTCCTTTCCTGGCTTTCGACTCTTGGTATCCCTGCGCAGTATTGCGACATCTCGCATTGGAAGTATGAGACGTACGGCGAGGATATCGTGGCCTGGGCGTATACTTCTTCGAGGGTTGATTTGTTCGAGAAGTACGGCGTAGATTCGAAGGCTCTGGGTGTTCCGAACCGGTTGTTGTCGTTGGAGAGGTCGTTGTGCAACCTTCCCGGTGTTCCGTCTACGAGTCCCATTATGCCTTCGTATTGGGGCCACGTCGACTTTGATTGGAAGCCTTCGTAGTTCCACTTGGTCCAGCCGTCTATGAAGGTCGTCGAGGTGTTTATCCATATCATCACCCCGAGGCATAGTATGATGGGGATGACCCATCTGCCTTTCATCCTCGATGCGAGCTCGCCGACCGCGTAGGCTGCGAGGAGGAGGACGAAGAAATACATCATGGGAAAGAACCTGACATTGGCGGTCTTCAGGGCTTCGCCGTTGAAGAAAGAGAAGACCGACATCAAAAACGCGAAGGACAGGAACAACGCTTTCTTGTCTCTTTTGATCAGTCCCACGAGTATGCCGAGGGCTGCGAATACGTGGAAGACGTACGCGTCCGGCAGCTGGTACCATGAGAAGAGGCTGCGGACGTCCCAGTCTCCGCCGTAGTCCGTGGTATAGAATATCTTCGCAACCAGTGGCACGAGAAAGAATGCGAGCAGCAGGAAGGCGAGCACATATACTTCGGCAAGGACTGTGACGTTGCGGACTATCTTTTTCCTGCTTGTGTCGAAGACGAAGAATATGGATATCAGCGCCGCCGTTATCGTTGTGCATGCATGGCTTAATGCGACGCAGACGAACAGGACCGACGCATATATCGAAAAACGGCCTTGCGCTACTGCTTTATAGAGGGCGCCGAGGAACAGTATCATGAATGAGAAGCTTATGCTGTACGAGAATTCCCCTGCGAGCATGCTCGGGATGTTGCCCCCGAATACCGTGTTCTTCTCCTGGAACAGGAACGAGAGGGAGAATATCGCAGATATTATCGGGGTCGGGAACTTGAAACCGATATACCTCATCGCCAGATACGTGAACAGCGGCAGGGTGAATACACCGGATAACGTCACGATCTTGAAGGCTACATTAAGAGGTATCACGTAGCTCATGAGCACCATGACCAGGAACGGCAGGATGAACTGGAACTGGAACATCGGATACCCGCACCATCTCGCCATCGTCCAGCCAATCAGCTGGCCGTGGGGTATAAGGTAATCCTTCAGATACTGGGCCAGATAGTTGTCGGAACCAGTGTCCCCGCCGGTCGTGGTCGTGTTAAGCAGGATAAGGTCCGCCGGGAAGTGGCTTAGCAGGAATAGGAATACCAGGAACATCACGATATAATTCGAGACGTCCTCCCAGCTCATTATCTTCCAGTAACCCAGGATGAATATCCCAAGCATGAACAAGCCGGCTATGACGTGAGACAGGTTCAGGCTGAAGCCGGGATACCGGAAAAGTACCGTCTCCGGCGTCAAGTAGACGAACAGGAGCGCGATTATCGATACGGCCCACAGGACCTGTTTCAGGTGCTTCGAGAGGAAACTCATTTTTTGAACTGGTAGATTATGAACGCCAGAACGATCACCGCGAGCGCGGCTATCGGCAATAATCCGGAAAAGTTTAGAAAGTCTTTCTGCTCCACGACCTTGACTATGCCGCTCGCGGTCGAGGAATAATGTACTCCGCCGTCGTCATAGTCCAGAGACGCGAACACAACGTAGCTGCTCCCGGGCAGGGCTCCAAAGGAGGATATGGAGTAATCGCTTTTGGCTTCGCTTCTTGCAGGGATCGTCATCGTTTTCTCCTCGGCGTCTATTTTGAGCTCCTTCGGCGCATAGAGCCGGATGGTTATCGCATGGTCCTTCGAGTCCATGTTCCGCATGTCCAGGGTTATGGTCTGAGTCTCCTTGTTTCCGAGGCTGATCTCCTGGATCGTCCCGGCCATCTGGGAGGAGCGCGAGTCCTTTAAGACAAGGTAGTTCGGGGTCACGGACGAGAACGGGTAGCCGTTAGCATCCTTGTATTCGGTCAGTATCGCGACCGAGTATTTGCCCGGAGCGATGCCGTTGGACAGGTTGACGTCGAATGTCCCTTTCTGCGGCATGCTGGGGTCGACTTTTCCTAGGTTCATCTGCGTCGAGGTTATGCCGTCAGGAGTCAACAGGGAAAGCTGGACGTCGTAGGCCGCTTCGTCGCCGGTGTTCACAAGGCTTACGTTCACGGTCGTCGAATCTCCGGCGATCACCCGTTCGATCGTGACGGTGTTGGTCAGGGTGATGTATTTGGCCGATGCCGGGGTCGCCAGGACCGCAATGGTCAGCAGAATGGCGTATGTCATCGATTTTTTCATCTTTTTTTCAGTGGGGCGGAAAAGAGGGCAAATGTTTATAAACATCTACGTAGTAAATTACTAATGATTTACGGAATATATAATCTAGTCCAAGATGCAGAACCTGTTGAATAAGAAAGGAGAGGCTGAGACGGCTGGCTTAAAGGAGGAGCCTTTCCAGAACACCGACAAAGAGATACAGGTCGACACGTACAACATCAAGCTCGGTGACATAACGCTTCCCATAAGGATAATAGACTGCTGCGACTACGTCTTCCATTACAACGTCACGATGCCCGAGGTGGATTACGTCACCGACGCGCTCCTTGACGAGACCAAGAGAGCCCTTGTAAGCGAGCTCCAGATAGAGACGAGGAACGCCATGGACCCTTCCAGGTACTCGGACCTTAAGGAACGCTTCCTCGGCCGCTCCAAGGAGAAATTGCGGGAAGTCCTGAAGAAATCCTCGGACGAAGACATCGCGATATTGAGCAGGATAGTCGTCAACGACATGATGGGCCTCGGCGAGATGGAATACCTGCTCGCAGACCCGAAGGTCGAAGAAGTCGTAGTCAACAGCAGCAAAGAATGCGTCTGGATATACCATAAGATACACGGCTGGGTCAAGACAAACCTCTTCATCAAATCCGAAGACATGATAATGAACTATGCCTCCAGGATAGCGCGTGAGGTCGGGAGGGAGATAACGCATCTGGAACCGCTGCTCGACGCGCACCTCACGACCGGCGACAGGGTCAATGCTACCTTGTTCCCAATATCCACCACAGGGAATACGATAACCATCAGGCGTTTCTCCAGGACTCCGTGGACGATCGTGCACCTCCTTGACAAAAGGTTCTCCACTATAAGTTCCGAAGCCGCAGCTTTCATCTGGCTTGCCATCGAGTACGAGATGAACTGCCTTGTCGCCGGAGGGACGGCTTCCGGAAAAACGTCCATGCTGAACGCGATAATGCCGTTCATGCCCGCAAACCAGAGGATCATAACCATCGAGGATACGAGAGAGCTGAACCTCCCGGATTACATGCACTGGGTTCCTCTGAACACGAGGCCACCAACGGCCCGCGGTGAGGGAGAGGTCTCGATGCTGGACCTTGTGGAGAACTCTTTGAGGATGAGGCCCGACAGGATCATAGTCGGTGAGGTCAGGCGTCAGAGGGAGACCGAAGTCTTGTTCGAGGCCATGCACACCGGTCACAGCGTTTACGGAACGTTCCACGCGACTGGCGCAGGAGAGGTCGTAGAAAGGATCATCAGCCCGCCCATGAATATTCCCCCGGTAGTCTTGGGCTCGCTGCATATGGTCGTAACCCAGCACATGAACCGCAGGACCGGCCAGAGAAGGACTTTCGAGATCGGGGAACTGGTCAGGCGCGGGTCGTCGGCCCCTGAAATCAATGTAGTATACAAGTGGTCGGCCAGGACTGACAAGATAGAGCAGGTCGGCCCCAGCATCCGAGTGCTTGGAGAGGTTCAGATGTACAGCGGCATGAGCGAGAAAGAGATCAGAGAAGACCTGGCAGGCAAGCGCGCAGTTCTCGAATGGTTATTAAGGAAGAATATAAAAGAAGTAAATGATGTAGGAAAGATTATTACCGAATACTATATAGACAAGCAAACTGTTTTAGACCTTGTCGCAAGCGGCAAGGAGGCATAAAAATTGAAGTCGTCGCGTCAGTCTTTGTTGGAGTCCAAACGGATAGAGAAACTGGCAAGCCCTTTAAAATCAGTATCCGGCGGTGTAGGGCTTCTTTTCCCTGAGCTTAACTGGAACCTCAAGAAGGCCGGCTACAAGATAGACGCCATCGTTTTCCTCTCGATAGCCCTTTTCTTCGCGCTGATGATATTCGTCATCTCCATGCTCGTCATAGTCATGCCTTTAGCAATTAGGGGCGGTCTTGACATACTCGCCGGGATAGCAGTTGCGGGGGTGTTGGGCATCATGGCGTTCTTTTACGTCATGCTGATACCGAACCTCAAGATAGGCCGTAAAAAAGGGCAAATAGACAAGAACCTGGAATACATGCTCAAAGACATGCAGATACAGCTTACCGCAGGCATACCATTGTTTGACATATTCGTCAACGTGGCAAGCGGGGAATACGGCGAATGCTCGGTCGTCTGCAGCAAGATCATCCAAGACGTGCATTCGGGCAAATCGATCGTCAACGTGCTGGACGAGTACGGACTCATCTCGCCTTCCGAATACATGAGAAGAGTCTTCTGGCAGATGGTCAACGCGCTCAAAACCGGCTCGAACGTCGGGATCTCTCTGAAGATGATATCCCAGGAGATCAGGGAAGAAAAAGAGAACGGCATAACGACGTACTCGCACGAGCTCGCGCTCTGGTCCCTGGTATACATGATATTCGTGATAGTCCTGCCCTCGATGGGGATTACGCTGATACTCATACTATCGAGCTTCCTCGGCGGGGCCACGATAACTGAGTCGATATTCTGGCTCATGCTCGTAGCAATCGTCTTCTTCCAGCTCGTATTCCTTTCCATCATAAGAAATAAGAGACCGGACATAAACTAAAATGTTTCCAAGCCCCGAACCCAAGCAAGATTCAAGCCTGAATCCAAAGACAGGCGCCAAGCCGCCCGGAAAGGGAGGGCTGAAAGGGCTCATAAGCGGATTAGTGGAGCTTGTCACTGAGACAGCGACGTATGTAGTCCTTGCGATAATGAATGTAGTGATGCGCGTAGTCCTGCTCCTGATAGACTTGATCGCGACCAGCAACGTGCGATTCGTCAAATTCACAAAGTCGCTGCAAGTAAGGCTAGGCTCCATCTTCTCGAAGAACGACAGGACGAAAGTCGGCATGATGGTCGTATATGCCGGCCTGACCAGGAATCCCGAAGAGATACTCGGCATAGTCCTGATATACAGCATAATGATAGCAGTCGCCACCATGTTCATATTGGCGGCCGTCGCACCCGCCCTGTTCCCGGCGATCAACCCGGTCCTTGTAGTATTGGCATCCGCGGTGGCGCCTTTCGTCGTCATATGGGTCGTCTTCTATCTCGTGTTCATAATCCTCATAGAGCGGCGCACTGCAAGCATCGAAAAGGTCCTGCCCGACGTTCTGACGATGATCAGCCAGAACATGATAGCAGGGATGACGATCTATAACGCCCTCTGGATCGCGGCTAGGCCCGAGTTCGGGCCCCTGGCTATGGAGATCCAGTCCGTGGCCAAGGAGACGCTCGGAGGTGAGGCCTTCGACAAATCGCTGATGAACATGGCGGGCAGGATCAAATCATATAAGCTTTCCCGCAGCGTGAAACTGATGACACAGGGGATGAGGTCGGGAGGCGAGCTGCCGACCGTGCTTCAGGAGATAGCTTCGGACATAAGGACCGAACAGAACCTGATGAAGAGGATGACCTCTGAAACAACGTCGCAGGCGCTGTTCATTATGTTCGCCCTGCTTGTCGGCGCTCCTCTGCTGTTTTCGGCGTCTCTCCAGTTCGTGACCATATTCAACAGCATCTACGACAAGATCGGCCTCGACAAGGGCGGATCCGCTTCACTGCCCAAGCATGCCGGCATGGTCTCGCTGTCTAAGCTGCCCATCACTGGGGATTTCTTCTGGTGGTATGCAGTAATAACCCTTGGAGTGTCCGGCATGTTCGGCGCTTTGCTGATAGGCCTTATCAGAAGCGGTAAGCTGAACAACGGGATACCGCTTGTGCCGGTGATTTCTGCCCTTTCGATAGCCATATTTATCGCGATAACAACGCTGCTTGGGACATTCTTCAAGGGGATGATGGGGATTTAAAAAAAAATTATGCCTGAGCATCGAGGCCGAATTTGTCCATCATCCTGCGCAGCTTTCTTTCGTTGCCCATTGTCTTCATCATCTTCTTCATCCGCTTATAGTAAGAAATCAGTTCCTTGACGTCTTCAGGCCTGACGCCCGCGCCTTTGGAGATCCTCTCGATGCGGTCGTGCTTTATCAGGTCAGGTTCCTGCATCTCGGCATCGGTCATCGAGTCCATGGCGACCTTGAATTTCCTGAGCTTCTCTTCCTGGAGTTTGAGCATCTCGGGCGGGACTTTCGCGCCGAAAGGCAGCATCTCCATCACCTTCTTCATCGGGCCAAGCTGCCTCATCTGATCTATCTGAGAGTATACGTCTTCGAGGGTGAATTTGCCGCTCATCATGCGTTTGGCGGATTCTTCGTCGAACTCGGCCTCCTTAGCCTTCTCCAAAAGTCCCTGAAGGTCTCCGAAACCGATAAGCCTTGACACGAACCTTTCTGAATTGAATTCCTCGAGATCGTCTATATGTTCCCCGACGCCGATGAAGAACACCTTGCTCTTGGTCTCCGAGCAGGCGGACAGGGCGCCGCCGCCTTTCGCGCTGCCGTCCAGCTTCGTGAGTATGACTCCGTCGACGCTGCAGGATTTCCTGAAAGCCTCGGCCTGCTCGCCCGCACCCTGCCCTATCGTCCCGTCCAGGACTAGGAGAGTCTTGTCGGGCTTTATGTCTGAATAGATGCGGTTGATGTCCTTCATCAATTCCGTATCAAGCTTGTGCCGTCCCTCGGAATCAATTATGATCAATCCCTCGCCCTTGAATTTTGCGATGCCTTCCGTAATTATGGCCAGAGCATCCTTTTTCCCAGGATCTCCGTAGAACGGGACCTGTATCTCTTCGGAAAGCTGCTGCAACTGGTCATACGCCGCAGGCCTGAAGGTGTCGGCGCATATGAGCTTCGGGTTTAGGCCTTTCTTCTTGAAATATTTCGCGAGCTTGGCCGCAGTCGTTGTCTTGCCAGAGCCCTGCGTCCCTACCAAAAGGATCTTGTTGCCGTCGCGTGCGTCGATCTTCTCTCCCTTGCCGAGTAGGTTGACGAGTTCCTCGTAAGTTATTCTGACCAGGTTCTCGTTCTTCGTCAGCATCCCGGGAGGCTTCTCAAGAAGACCGCGCTCCTCTATCCGCTTCGAGAGCTCGAAGACCAGTTTGACGTTGACGTCCGACGCCAGAAGGACCTTCTGTATCTCCTTGATGTATTCCTTGACCGTCTTCTTGTCTACTACGACCGCCTTACGAAGGTTCGTGATCGCCGTCTGCAGGCCTGTGCCGAGTTTGTCGAAAGCCATGGTATGAGAATACAATATACTAGGTCACAGAGATTGATATTTTATTTATTCCAGATGTTGACGGCGGAATCCTTCTTGCGCCAGGGATAAAGCTCATAGAACAGGGGCAGCAGAAAGAACGTCAGGCAGAGTAGAGAATACGGAAAATAGAACGCTATCGCCAAAAAATGCCTCCAGTTTACGCCCGGAAACTTTGCCAGTGAAAGAATCGTATACGCCATCCCGATGATGAAGGACAGGAAACAGAGAATGAAAATCGCATCCATCGGATAAACCCCTGTAAAGCTGTTGAACGCATATTCCATCATCCCGTAGACGGACATCCAGCCGAAAAAATACTTGAAGACATTGAAAGAAAACAGGTCGTTGTATTTGACAAAATAGGACAGGTACCCGTTAGTTATCTGATACAAGGTAATGGGAAGAGATATCGCGCCTGAGAAGAACCAGTACATCTGGGTCGGCAGGCCGTATAATCCGACGGCGCCGTATTTCCTGTTGAAAGCGACGTCGGAATGCTTGCGAAAGACCTGCAAGGTGCCCCGGCTCCACCTCAGCCTCTGCCTGATTAGGGAACGAAGGTCCTGGGGCGGGTGCGTATACATCACCGCATCAGCCATCACCATCCGGTACCCGGCTTTCTTCATGCGCAGGCCGATCTCGAAATCCTCGCAAAGGGTGTCCCGGCAAAAACCACCTATCTCTTCAAGAGCCTTCCTGCGAAAAGCCGTGAAGCCCGGAAGCAGATAAGTCGCATTCAGCTTGTTGACAAGATGCCTCCAGGTCGACGACATCATATACTCCACATCCTGAAACCATGTCAACGGGTTGCCGTTCATGCTGACGCGTATCACTCCCGACACCGCCCCCACCCGCTCGTCGGAGAAAGGCGCCACAAGCTTCATAAGGGCGTCGGGCTCAAGCTTGGAGTCGGCGTCCACAACGACAACGATTTCGCCGGATGCGTTGGAAAACGCCGTGTTGATGGCTTTGGCTTTCCCGGAGTGCTCGACGTTTATCAGCCGGACTCGGGAATCCGAAGACATGACGCGTTCCACGACCTCGCGCGTACGGTCGGTAGAGCCGTCGTTCACGACAATGACCTCCTTTACGCCCGGATAAGTCGAACCTATGCCGTGTAAAATCGAAGCCTCTATGACATCCGCCTCGTTATGCGCGGGCAATATGATAGACAGGGACGGATAATCCTTGAGGGCCGCCCTTCCCTTAGACGGCATGAAATAGAGGACCAGCCAGGAGATATCCAGCAAAATAGTCATCAAAAAAAGCAAGGAAAGGATTAGCTCGAACATTGTGAAAGGTTTTTTGGCCGAAATTAATGCAGCGAACGTATTTATCGTACCCAGCGCCGTATAATTAATACATCCAGATTATAACAAAAGATTATAACAAAAAAAAGGAAAACAATGATCTTCGACGTATTCACATGGATAGTATACCTGTGCGCCCTGTACTTGTCCGTGTTTTGGCTGCTGGTGCTCCTCGCGAATATGCGCCTCATAAAAAATTCAGACGAGGGGACGGAAAACCTGCCGAAGGTTTCGGTAGTCGTACCGGCATACAACGAGGAAGAAATAGTCGCAGAAAGCATTAAGTCGCTCAAGGACCTCGACTATCCAAAAGACCTGCTGGAGATCATCGTAGTCAACGACGGCTCAAAAGACAACACGAAGGCCATATGCGAAAAAATAGAGGGAATAAAGCTGATAAACCTGGAAAAGAACAGCGGCACCAAGGCCATACCCCTCAACATAGGCCTGCGGGAAGCTACTGGCGAGATCGTCGCATGCCTGGATGCCGACTCCGTCGTGGACCCGAAAGCCTTGAAAAGGATGATGCCCTATTTCTCGGACCCGCGCGTAGTCGCCGTCACCCCTGCCCTAAAAGTTTACAAGCCGGCCAACCTCATACAGAAGCTGCAATGGTACGAATACATATTCGCAGTATTCCTCAGAAAGCTGATGTCCCTGATAGACAGCATCTACGTCACACCGGGACCTTTCACGCTCTTCCGCCGGGACGTGTTAATGTCGCTCGGAGGCTTCGATGAGAAGAACATCACGGAGGACATGGAGATAGCCCTGAAGCTTCAGCAGAACGATTACAAGATCAAGAACGCGATAGACGCGGATGTCTACACAAAGGCGCCCGAAGACCTTAAAACGCTTTACAAACAAAGAAGAAGGTGGTATTACGGGCTGATACATAACAGCATAAAATACAAGAAGCTATTCTTCAACACCCAGTACGGAGACTTCGGGATACTCATGCCCCTGCACATGCTAAGCGCCATCGTACTAGTAATATCTACCGTGCTTTTCTGGTACTACCTCCTGAACCCTATAATAGACGAGGTGAATGGACTGATGCTCATAGGCTTCGACCTGCCAGTATATTTGAGAAACCTCCACTTCGATTTCATATTCCTCGACCTGGACTACACCAAGGTCTTCGTCGCCCTCTTCGTGCTGATACTTGGAACCCTCACCCTGGTACTAAGCCATAGATTCTCCAAAGAAAGGATAATGAAATACGGCCTCCCAGCGGTCCTGGTCTTTATGTTCTTCTACTTCATATTCCTGGGCTGCATATGGATGGGGGTGATCCTCGAGCTCGCCTCGGGAACGAAAAGAAGATGGTAGTGGGTGGAAAAAGAACGCTGAGGCTCGTTCTTTTGACGTTTATCCTGGCAATTGCCTTAGTTGCTTATATGTGGCCCATCCGGACAACCTACTGGTGGGATGAAACGGTATACCTGCTGAATGCGAAAAACCTGCTGCACGCAAAGTCCGCCTACGATGAACTAGCCTATAGGCCTCCTGTTCTCCCGATAATTCTCGCGCTCTCTTCGTGCCTAAGCGACAACCCATACAATCCGGGGATTGTGGTTTCTTTCTTGGCCCTGCTCCTCCCGTTATCGGTCTACCTCGTAGGGAAAGAGATTTATGACGCCAAAACAGGCATAGTCGCAATGCTGATAACGGCCTTCAATCCGGCGATAGCCCAAAATGCCCACTACGTGATGACGGATGTGCTTTCGATCGGCTTATCCGTGTTCGCATTCTATCTGCTGCTCAACAACGAGAAAAGGATGGCCAGTATTTCGTCGGGCGCCTTCCTTGCCCTCGCTGTTCTCACAAGGTTCACTTCTTTGATACTCATCCCTGTCTTTCTAAGTTACACCTATCTTGCGGCAAAACAGGGCAAGCCCAAGAAAGTGCTTGAGCACTTATGCGGTTTCGGGATCGTTTTCCTGCCTTATCTTGTATGGGCCCAGATGACACAGGGCTTTTTTCTTGAGCCGTTCATCGAGGCAAGCCGTAATGGGGCCGTGGACTTGAATGAACCGGCCCTTTACTTCCTTGACAAGATCCCTGGAATGCTGACGTATATAATACTTTTCGGAATAGGCCTGCAGATACTCTTTTTTGGACCGATGCAGAAGGATAGAAGTCAAAACCGCACAGTGACGGAAGCGGCGCTGCTGTCGTGGGCAGCGCTCGTTTTCCTTCAAGTAACTATAACCCCACACAAGGAGCCAAGATACCTGCTTCCGATAGTTGCCCCCCTTGCCCTGCTTTCCTCACGAGGCATCGCGTATGTCATGGAGAATAAGAAACTTGTGATTCTCGCAGTTCTTGTGGCCGGCCTGATCTACTTTCAGTCGGCGGCGCCGGCGTTCACCAGGCTCCAGGAACCGTTCATCAACAAAGATAAAACCGACGAGATGAAGATCTCCGAATACATAAGGAGCAATTACCCTCAGGACATAACGGTATATACAAACAACAACTACCCCGTTTACGCATATTACTCGAATAGAAAGACGCTGAATCCCGAAGGCTTGGGAAGACCGTTTTCCTACTACTCGGAGTCGCTGAAAGAAAAAGATCTCCTGATAGTATACAAAGAAAACTGGCAGTGGGCATCATCCATCCTGAATGGAAGCAAGGATTTCAGGAAAGTTACCGAGTTAAATCTAATAGAGGTATACGAATATGATCCCTCTGGCAAATCCGGCAAAGCCTGAAGGCAGGATCGGGTTTTTTTCCTTGTAGGGGTATAATAGATATGTACGTAAAATAGGAGAGATACCATGAGGAAGCCTAACACGCGGTTCTACGTCACGGCCGGGATCATAACGCTGTTCATATTCTCCTTCGGAGTGCTTCTCGGAGTGGTGATAGAAGGCGAGCGGCTGAGTTATTTAGAGAGCAAGTACAACGAGGAAAAATTGAACTACGAAAGCCTCCAGACACAATACCTTTACCTCTCCTACCTGCCATCATCACAAAGGAATGAGAGCTGCTCTGCTTTCTCTACGACGCTCAACACCTACCTGAATAAGACAGAGGACACAAGGATACGCCTTGAGAATTACGTCGAAAAAGGGAACATACGGGCCGAAGACTTCAAAACCCTGAAAAGAGAGTACGTGTTGTCTCAGATAAACTACTGGACTCTTTCCAGCAAGACAAAAGAGCTCTGCGGCAAAGACCTCGTGACCCTCCTGTACTTTCACTCAAAAGCCTGTGGAAGCGCCTGCTCCAACCAGGGCAAAATACTCGATTACATGAAGAAGATCTTCGGGGACAAACTGCTGATATTCGCGTTCGACTCCGATTTCGAAGAGCCGATGATCTCCATCCTAAAAGAAACCAACAACGTCACAGAGACGCCCACGATAGTCCTGGAGGACAAAAAGTATGTGGGATTCACATCCAAAGACGTGCTTCTAAAGGAAATATGCTCTCTTTACAGGAATACGCCGCCCGAATGCTCTTAACATGCACCCTGACAGACAGGCCGAGTTCATATTCGAACTCAAACGCAAGATGTTCCATTTCCTGCTCGGAACAGCGATAGCATATATCCTATATCTTCTGTACCCCACATACGGGAACCTGCTGCTTGTGCCGCTCATAATATCTGTCCTGGTGATGTGGATGACCCCCTGCCTGCCCGTAGACCACATCATTTCACGACACCTCCTCTACCACTTCGAAAGGGAAAGAGACAAAAAAGAATTCCCCTACAAAGGAGCCATATTCTTCGGCATCGGCATAATCCCGCCGATCGTGCTACTGCCCATCGACGCAGCAACAGGAAGACCTCTCTTGGCATGCGCCGTGATAGCCGTCCTCGCCGGAGGAGATGCGTTTGCAACCCTGGTGGGAAAATTCTACGGAAAATACCG
>CAIYYO010000280.1 GCA_903930485.1 Methanobacteriota archaeon | reverse complement strand
GCCATCCTTGGGGGCGCCAGCTGCCTTTTATCTGGCAGAGTTCCTCTATCGACTGGTAAGCTTTTCCGACCTCGCCTTTCTCCGAGTGGATCTCGTACCACCATCCGAGCGCGTTTTCCTGGTTGGGGTCGGTCTTGAGCGCCTTCCAAAGCGTTTCCATGCACTTTTTTTCATCCCCTTTTTCTCCGTATACCTTCGCCAGGTTTGTGAGAACCGCTCCCGAAGCATTGCATTTCAAGTAGTCTTCCAATACTTGTTCTGCTTCGTCGAGGAGGCCGTTCTTCATGAGGACGATGCCCAGCAGGTTCGCAGACCTTTCCTTGTCCGTGTCTATCTCCTTAAGTCTTCGCCCAGGGTCCAAACATTCTTTTTCAAGGCCGTCTCGGAGGGACATGACGATGAGCTTGTATAATTCGTCCGGGTTGTCTTTAGCGTTCTCGAACATCTTCGGCAGGCCTGTCTTCCATTCCGAGAGAGGTATGAACAGCCGTTGCCCGTCCTTTGAGTATATCGTGATCGTCTTCTCTTTCTTCCCGTTCCCTGCCTTGTTTTCCTGGGTGTCCATTTGATGGGTTCTTTTGTTAGTATACCCGTCCTTTGAGGTTGACGGTCCTTCCGCGCTTGTATGTCCTGATCTTCGGCCTCTTCATCTTTCTCGTGCCTATCTGTTTTTTTTCGCCTTTGGAGAGGCCTTCCTGGGCTTCGCGGCGCATCCGTATCTTGTCTGAATCCTTTATCCCGTCCGTTGACTCCATTATCGTATAATGGATGCCGAGAGGGTCTACGGACAGGTGGTATCTTACGGCCGGGTCGAGCAGGGAGCCGAGGTGTTTTTGTATCTGTTCCGGGGTCTGGTTACCGAATCTTTTTCCTGGCATTTTGTTTAACAATTTATGTTTAAGGGCTAATAAGAGGGCTTTATTTTTAATCGGATAATCCGAAATATTATAGCCTGAAGAATAGTCATGTTCTATAAATTAATCAAGACGATTGCTTATCTAGGAGACCATTTCATCCAGGCCATGCCATTATTCCGTAAACAAAAAAGATGCACGACAAGACGCACAAAGACCTTGTAATAAAAGGAGCCCGAGAACACAACCTGAAGAACGTCAGCCTGACCCTCCCGAGAGACAGCCTCATAGTCTTCTCAGGACTATCCGGTTCGGGTAAATCGACCCTTGCCTTCGACACCATCTATGCCGAGGGGCAGAGACGCTATGTCGAGTCGCTTTCCGCGTACGCGCGGCAGTTCCTAGGCCTCATGAACAAGCCGGACGTGGACAGCATAGAAGGCCTTTCTCCCGCCATATCGATAGAGCAGAAAACAACCTCCAAGAACCCAAGGTCCACAGTCGGAACCGTGACCGAGATCTACGACTACCTGCGGCTTTTCTATGCAAGGGTAGGGATACCCTACTGCCCGGACCACGACAACGCGATAACTTCTCAGACGCCGGAGAGGATCGCCAAATCCGTCGCAGAAGACTTCGCAGGCGAAATCATGATGCTCGCGCCTGTCGTGCGTCAGAAAAAAGGCACATACGAAAAACTCCTGGAAGACCTTAACAGGGAAGGATTTGTAAGAGCCCGTGTCAACGGATTCATCGTACAGACCGATGAAAAAACCCCGCTGGACCGATACAAGAAGCACGACATAGAGGCCGTGATCGATCGTTTCTCTGCGTCGGATTCTACGAGGCTTGCCGAGGCTGTGGAGAATGCTTTGAAGAAGGGCGAAGGTCTTGTTATTGTTCTAGACCCCGCGTCAAAGAAGGAGAAGCTTTACTCTTCCTTGATGACGTGCCCGGTCTGCGGCCTCACGTTTGAGGAGCTACAGCCCAGGATGTTCTCTTTCAACAGCCCTTTCGGAGCCTGCGAGGAATGCGAGGGCCTGGGGATAAAGATGGAGTTCGACCCGGACCTCGTCATCCCGAACAAGGAGAAAAGCATCGCAGAAGGCGGTATCGCGGCTTTCGGAACCATGGTGGACGGGTGGAGGATAAGCCAGCTCGCGAGCGTCGCCAGGAAATTCAAGTTCTCGATGATCGCGCCCATAAAGTCTTTGCCTAAGGAGGCTATGGACGTGATCCTTTACGGGACCGAAAAAGACATCAGGTTCGACTACACTTCCCGCGACGGCGATTCCTCGTTTTCTTATAACGGCGGATTCGAGGGAGTCGTCCCGATGCTTGAACGGCTGTACAAGCAGACCGAGTCCGAGGGCCGTAAGGAGTGGATGGAGAGGTTCATGCGCGTCCTGCCTTGCCCGGTCTGCAAGGGGAGGCGCCTGAAAAAGAAAATCTTGGCGGTGAAAGTTAAAGGCAGGTCTATAATCGACATAACCGACATGCCGGTCAAAGACTGCCTGATTTTCTTCAAAACCGTCGACCTGACGGATAGGGAAAGGTTCATAGTCAAGCAACTCCTAAAAGAGATCGTTGCAAGGCTTAACTTCCTTGAAGAGGTGGGGCTTGGATACCTGACTCTCTCAAGGGCTGCCGCGAGCTTATCCGGCGGCGAGGGGCAGAGGATCAGGCTTGCGACACAGATCGGCTCCAACCTGATGGGGGTTTTGTACGTTCTTGACGAACCTTCCATCGGCCTACATCAGAGGGACAATCACAAGCTCATCGAAACCTTGATCAAGCTGCGCGACCTTGGGAATACGCTAGTAGTCGTGGAGCACGACGAGGACACTATTCGCGCAGCTGACTGGGTGGTGGATATCGGTCCGGGTGCCGGGATACACGGCGGCCTCGTCGTCTTCGAAGGCACGCCCGCAGACCTGGCGAAGGATGAAAGATCCCTTACCGGAGGCTATATCTCAGGCAGGCTTGAGATAGACACGCCGACTGTCAGGAGGACCGGGGAGAAGAATATCGTTATCCGCGGTGCGCGCGAGCATAACCTGAAGGACATAGACGTTAATATCCCTGTAGGCTGCATGACGCTCGTAACGGGTGTTTCGGGCTCGGGCAAATCCACATTGGTGTACGACATCTTATACAAAGCCTTGATGAAAGAGCTCCACCAGTCAAGGGAAGAACCCGGCAAACACAGGGAGATAGTCTTCAACGGTTTGATAGACAAGGTCCTGATAATAGACCAGAGCCCGATAGGCAGGACCCCGAGAAGCAATCCTGCGACGTATACAAAAGTCTTCGACGAGGTAAGGAAAGTCTTTTCGGAAACGCAAGAGAGCAAGCTGAGGGGATATAGCCCGGGCCGATTCTCGTTCAATCTCAAGGGAGGGAGATGCGAGGCGTGCGAGGGCGACGGTGTCAAGAAGATCGAGATGAACTTCCTTCCGGACGTCTACGTGGAATGCGAGGAATGCAAGGGCCGGCGCTACAACAAGGAGACCCTGGACGTGAAATACAAGGGCAAGAACATCGCAGAAGTCCTGTCAATGACGGTGGAAGAGGCCCTCAAGCTCTTCGAGAACATCCCTTCCATCAGGAACAAGCTTTCGACCCTGAGCGAGGTCGGCCTGGATTACATCAGCCTCGGGCAGAGCTCGACGACCCTCTCGGGAGGGGAGTCGCAGAGGATCAAACTGACGCGGGAACTGGCGAAGAGAGACACTGGGAAAACCCTCTACCTCCTGGACGAGCCGACGACGGGACTGCATTTTCACGACGTCAAAAAACTGCTGAAGGTCCTGGACAGGCTGGTGGAGAAAGGGAACACGGTCATCGTGATAGAGCACAACCTCGACGTGATAAAGTCCGCAGACCACATAATAGACCTCGGGCCCGAAGGCGGAGAAGCCGGCGGAGAGATCATCGCCATAGGCACGCCTGAAGAGGTCGCAAGGAATCCGAAGAGCTATACCGGGCAGTACCTGAAAAAACACCTGAGATGATATATTTCTGTGTCGTACTATATAGTTTTTTCAAGCCGGCAAATGGAAATAGTCATTAAACACCTTACCAAGGGCGCGAAAGAGGCTAAAGGAACGGCAGTCATAATCGACGTATTCAGGGCCGCGTCGACCGCGTGCTACGTATACGGAGCAGGGGCAAAGAAGATTGTCGTAGCCAAGAGCCTGAGGCAGGCCTTCGAGCTGAAAAAGAGGAATCCGTCGTACGTCCTCATAGGAGAGAAACACGGGCTATTCGTCAAGGGATTCGATTACGGGAATTCGCCTACAAAGATAGACGGCCAGGACCTGGTCGGGAAGACCGTGGTAATGAAGACCAGCTCCGGGACCCAGGGCATCCTGAAGGCCAGGAATGCGCGCGAGATACTCTTCGCAAGCTTCGTCAATGCCGGAGCCACGGT
>CAIYYO010000279.1 GCA_903930485.1 Methanobacteriota archaeon | reverse complement strand
TTATGTTAGGGGAACGGAAAGAGCCCTCAGGCGGAAAATTCTCCAAAGACCTGATGAAATACGTCATGGTCCCGGCATTCGCGCGCGAAAGGCATAAATGGCTCCTGTCGAAGCAGAAGGAACTCGAGGACTATGTTGAAACCAGCCGCTTCAACTCTGTCGAGATGACCGGAGGTGAGGAAGTCGGAATAGTAGCGTGCGGTTCTGCATATAACCTGGCAAAGGAATTCGGCAAAGGATGCGCGATACTGAAATGCTGTACCTGGCCTCTTCCTCAAAAAAAGCTGGAGGAGTTCACGTCAAAATTAAAAAAGATAATAGTATTGGAAGAAGGAGACCCGATCGCGGAACGCGAAGTACGCTGTCTGCACAAGAACGTTCGCGGAAAGCTTTCCGGCGACCTTCCGCTGTACGGAGAGCTTCTGCCCGAGCTGGTCATGACGGCGTTGGGCGTTCCACAGCGGCCTCTTAGAAAGATCGGGATCGAACTCCCTGGAAGGCCTCCGGTGCTCTGCCCGGGCTGCCCGCACAGGGCCACGTATTACGTCCTCAAGCAGATGCAAAAAGACGCAGTATGCGGCGACATCGGATGCTACACCCTAGGCGTCCAGAAGCCGCTGGGCGTCTTGGACACGTGTCTCTGCATGGGCGCGTCGATCAATCAGGCCGCAGGCATGTATTACGCCGGGAACAAAAAAGTCCATGCCGTCATCGGCGAGTCGACGTTCATCCACTCGGGGATAACCGGCCTGATCAACGCGGTATATAATGGCGCCGACTTTATCCTGACGATATTCGACAACCATAACACTGCAATGACCGGCCACCAGCCCACGCCGCTTACCGGAATACGCGCCGACGGCTCTCAGGGAAAGAGAGTCGATCTCGAAGAGATATGCAGATCATGCGGAGCAGAATACGTGCGCAGATACGATCCCAGAAACCTCGCGGACGTGAAATCGGCCTACAAAGAGGCCGGCGAGAAAACAGGGGTAAGGGTGCTGATCGCGGACGCGCCGTGCGTCATGCTGAAAGGCGCGCAGAGAGGCCTTCCGCACTCGGTCGACAAAAAAGAATGCGCCAAATGCAAGGTATGCGTACAGCTCGGATGCCCGGCCCTGATGGAGGAGGCGGACGGCTCGGTATCGATCGACTCCGTCCTGTGCACGGGCTGCACGCTGTGCGCGCAGGTCTGTCCGAAGAAGGCGATAAGCACGAAGCAAAAATGAATCCTGAGGAAAAGGTCAAGAGCAGACTGAAGGATGAGATGATTTTGGCAGAGGTAAGACCAGATAACCTAAACTATGTTTGGTATGCTTTTAGAAAAGGCTTTGGAAGCCCTTTTAGAAAGATACGTTATGTCGGTTTCACAGGGAATCGAATGTTCTTAACATATGACAAGCTTTACCTGTTTCCATCCGGAGTCATGTCAATTCCTTATGAGAATATACATGAAATAAAGGACGCTGATTTATCCTTCATATCGGCAATTACATCACTTTCCCTGATATTTAACGCCCTTTTCGCCTTATTAATGTTGGGTTTGACGCTCGCATTCAACTCGATAGTTTCACAAACCGAGGGGATTTTACAGTTTACTTTCAGCATACCGCTGATTTTCTGCATTATTTGCCTGGTTATGTTTACATACGGCACGCTTAATGCCCTAATAATATTGCTAAAAGCATCTAAATTAAAGTGCATAGAACTCCTTGTCACATACAACTATCACCCGATCATGGATAATCCAATCATCAAGACAATCGTGGGCGATTATAACAAAATTAAAATCGCAGGCAATCCTAATGATGTAAATAATTTTGTTAACCGGTTAAAGGAGAGGATAAAATGAAATGCGATGTCATCGTTGTAGGCGTAGGCGGTCAGGGGATTCTTGTAACCTCCAATATAATCGCCCAGGCAGCGCTCGATTCCGGTTACGTCGTCAAGAAGTCCGAGACCCACGGGATGGCGCAGAGGGGCGGCAGTGTCGTTACGCATGTCAGGGTCGGCGACCGCGTCGACGGCGTGCTGATACCTAGGGGCGAGGCCGACGTCCTCATTGCATCGGAGCCTGTCGAGGGCCTGCGTTTCATCGATTACCTCGGACCGGAGGGCAAAGCGGTCGTGAACTCGCAGCCTGTGAAAGTCCCGGGCTATCCGCCGATGGATGCCGTGAAAAAGGAGCTCGCGAAACGGGATGCCCTCGTCATAGACGCGCTCGACCTGGCATGCAAAGCCGGTCATCCGCTCACCCAGAGCGTCGTGCTCGTAGGTGCAGCATCGCGATTCCTCCCGGTGAAAGAGGATATTCTCAAGGGAGCGATAAGGAAGATTATCAATAAAAAGGTCGAAGAGAACCTTAAGGCGTTCGACCTAGGGAGAGGTGCGGTATGAAAGCAAAGCTCGTTAAGTTGTTTAGCAACAAAAAAGGTCGATTTCTTTTTTTGGAATCTGACGAAAAGGATCCTGCAGTTAAGCTGAGTCGCACTGTCATTATTTTAATATCGATTTTGTTAATACTGGGCATTTCCATAGGTGCGGCCAAAAACCTTCTGGAAGGAAACGTCGAAGAAGGCTTAAAGTTCCTTCTGTTTGCCTTTATATTCCTTTGCGTCCTGAAGATGCTGATCACCGGAATAACTGGAAAGAGAACTGAAGAAAAAAAGGATAACATTCTAAGATGAAACCAACCGACTACATCAACGAATGGGTGAACAGGATAACGCCCTACTCGCCGGGAAAGACGATCGACGGCATGACTAAGCTCGCGAGCAACGAGAACAGCTATGGGCCGAGCCCGAAGGTGATCGCGGGCCTGCGCGAGAAGATCCCCGAGGTATTCCGTTACCCGCACAAGAACCTGCACGTGAAAGAGAAGCTGTCTGAATATTGCAGGGTGAAGCCAGAGAATATAGTGCTCTCGAACGGCTCGGACGAGATGATAGAGCTCATCATCAAGGCGTTCAAGGGTCCGATAGCGAGCATTTACCCCTCATTCGTCAGCTACCCGATATATGCGCAGATATACAACCGGGAGTACATCAGCTCAAGCCTGAACCAGGATTTTTCCTTCGACCACCGGAAGTTCATAAAGGATGCATGGAAGGCGAACCTGATGTTCCTTTGCTCTCCAAATAATCCCACCGGAAAAGTCATAGACGTCGCGGACATCGAGGAAGTGGCCCAGACCGGGAAAATAGTGGTCGTGGACGAGGCCTACTTCGAGTTCTACGGAACGACGGCAAAGCACCTGCTCCTACAGTATCCAAACGTGATAATAATGCGCACGATGGCAAAAGCCTTCGGCCTCGCAGGCCTGCGGATGGGTTATGCGATCGCCGACCCGGAACTTGCCGAGGCATTGAAGAAAGTCAGGGGACCGTTCACGACGAACTATCTGGCGCAGGAGGCGACCATACTTGCCTTAAAGGATCTGGACTACATGAAGAAGTCTGTCTCACGGATCATCACTGACCGCAAAGCCATCGAGAAGAGGCTGGCCGAGAAGTACAAGATAACCCCTTCGTACACGAATTTTATCCTCGCAGACGTCAGCCCCATGTCCTCCAAGGAATTCTTTGACCGGATGCTTGAGCAGAAGATCGTCGTGCGGCCGCAGCCCAAATTCAACGGATTCGAGGGCAACTACGTCCGGATTACGGTCGGGACTTCTGAAGAGAATTTTCTGCTGCTGGACGCGCTGTCGAAGGTGTGAGTCAATCCCTGGGTTCGAATTGTCTTCTTGCGGCCTTGATGTCCCTTAGGACAGACGACTTCTTGTCAGGGCTGTTGCAGAGGTCGTGCAGCCAGTTGTACAGCTTCTCAGTCTTCTGGTTCCTGATATGGAGCGATTCTTTGCCATGCACGGCAAACCTTATCTTCTTCCCGTGCTCCAGTTTTATCACCTTCTCGGCGTCATGGGAGCCGACGAGGTTGAGGCCTGTCAGGTAGGCGTAGGGGATGTACGCATAATCGCATTCTTTCTCGATGATAAGCCGTGACTCGGTCAGGTAACAAGCCTTCTCGACAGGGGTGATGCCGAGCGGGCTCCTCAGCTTGTAGGCGACAGGGCAATGGATAAGGATCTCCTCTTCGGGATCCAAGGAAGGCATTAAGGACATATGCTTAATACTTTGCAGTTTAGTTTAAAAAACTTGATCATTAGCTGAAAAATAGATAAAAAGAAAAAGAAGGGAATTCCTTTAAACCCCCTTAAAGCTCTTTTCCACCTGCCTCTTGTCTGCCGTGGTCATCAGGCTCACGACAACCGTCACGACCAGGGCGAGCGGAAGCGCTATCACCACCGGATCGACGACCGGCCAGGGCATTTCAGTCAGCAGGGTGTCCCTTCTAAGCACCATCTTGGCTATTCCGAGAGGCTTGGATTCCGCGCTGTGCATGAAGACAAACAGGAACACGTCGGCAACGGCTCCGATGACGAGCCCCGCGATCGCTCCCTCCCTTGTCACGCGTTTCCAGAACAGGCCCAGCGTGTACATGGAGAGGAATGATGCCGCGCATAGGCCGAAGAAGACCGAGGTGCCTCTTGCTATGATGTTTGCAGGAAGGATGTAGCCAAGGACCACCGCTATTATTATTGACAGGAGTATTCCCAACCTCGTTATCAAGATCGAGTTGTGTCCTTTACGCCCGGTCAATGTCTCATAGATGTCCCGACCGAGAGCTGAACCCTGGACGTGGAACTGCGAGCTGAGTGTGGACATGGCGGCTGCGAGCAGCGTCAGCATGAAGACATAGATGAACCATTCGTTTCCGTTAAGGGCTCTATTTATGAATATAGGTATTATGCTGTCGGAGTTGCCGTTCGGCAGTGCGGCCGTCACTGTTTCCTGGATCGATATCTTCCCGTCCTGCTGGAAGAAATATACGTTAGTCAATGCCCCTACGACGAAGGCGACGCCGGTCATCATCAGGATGAATAATCCGCCCATTGGCACCGCTCTGTTGAGTTCCCTGTTTGATTTGACGGTCAAGAACCTGACGCAGAGCTGCGGCACCGCAAGGACGCCTATGCCGACGCCGAGTACTATTGTAGAGAACAACGTCCACCACCAGGGGCTGTTGAATATCGGGGCTGTCGTCCACCCGGTCATCCCGGCTTTGGCTGCGCTCGCAGGCACCTTGTCCGCCATGTTAGTCAATGCCTGATGCGCAGCAGTGATCCCTCCAAGCTGGGTGTAAGTCATGAATAGAAGGATAATCATCCCTATGAACATTATCACTCCCTGGAGCGCATCGGTGTATATGACTCCCTTAAGCCCTCCGTAGACGACATATGCGGCTGTGATTATTGCAAGGACCATCAATGCGATGTCATAGTTCATGCCGATGGGGCCGAGCGTGGTCTCGACGAACCGGGCCGCGCCTATTAGGACGACTGATGCGTACAACGGCATCCCGAGGAATATCACAAGCCCGCTGAACCACTGTATGAATTTGCTGTTGAACCTCTTCCCGAGGAGTTCGGGAAATGTCAATGCCCCGAGGTTGTGGCCGATCTTCCTCGTTCTCTTGCCATAGAAGACGAACGCGATGAAGATTCCCAGGAATATGTTGAGGAACGTAAGCCAGAGGAGGCCCATTCCGTAGACGCCTGCGGTCCCGCCGAATCCCACGATGGCCGAGGTGCTGATGAACGTCGCCCCGTAGGAGAGCGCCATGATCCAGGGATGGATCTTCTTGCCCGCCACAAGGTAGTCTTCGGCGTTCTTCGTCCCCTTCCATCCGCGGTAGCCGAGATACAGCGTCACTACTAGATAGATGAGGACTATGACCGTGAAAAGGATTATGTTCATCTTAATCATCCCCCAGCTCTTGTTCTTCCATCTTTTCTTCCTCTTTCTCCCACTTCAATTCTTCGACAATCTCCTCGGCTTCCTTTTCGGCGCCTTCGTTCCATTTAAGTATCCCGTAGATAATGCACAACAGCGTGCTTAAAATGCAAAGAACATAGGCGCCCCAGATCCATGGATCATCTATCCCCAGAACAGACATTGTTTATCACCTGCTGTAAAGCAAAGCATAAAATTGTTGGTTATGTATAGGAGGGGTCTTTAAAAAGACGCCCCTGAGGAAGGTTTTTCAGGCGTTCCTAAAGGCTGTAGAGTTTTGAGCTGCCGATGATAACGTAGCTGTTTCTCTCAAGGATCTTGGACGCGGCCGCAGGCTCTTCCATTTCAAGAATGATGACTGCCCTTTTCCGGTCCTCTATCACGAAACCGTAGCAGTCCTCTATGTTGACATTGTTTATCGCAAGCAGGGAAAGCATCCGGTTAAGGCTTCCAGGAGTATCCTTTACCTCCACTGCAAGCACTTCTTTGAGATGCGCAGTGACGCCGGCTTTCCTGAACGCCTCGAACCCCTTCTCGGGATCGTCTACGAGGAATTTAATGACGCCGTACGCGTCGCTGGAGGAGATCTTCAACGCCCTCAGGTTGACGTCCGCGTCCGAAAGCACTTTGGTGATCTTTTCCAGCTTGCCCGGCTTGTTTTCCGAGAACACGTTAAGCTGCTTGACCATTTTACATCTCGCATCTTTTGTCTACGACACGGACGGCCTTGCCTTCCGCCCTCGGCAGAGTCCCTGGTTCGAGGAACTCTATCCTGGGCTTCACCACAACCTCATCGGATATTGCTTTACCTATGTCGGCCTCCAGTTTCTTTAGTTTGGCGAGGTCGCCGTCGAACATCTTCGGATACAGCTCCACCTTCACTATGAGGGCGTCGAGGCTGCCGTCCCGCAGGAGATGGATCTGATAAGTCGTCGCTACTTCGGGGAAGCTCATCAGGACGTCCTCTATCTGGCTAGGGTAGACGTTCACGCCGCGTATTATCATCATGTCGTCGCAGCGCCCCTTGATCCTCGAGATCCGGACGTGCGTCCTGCCGCATGCGCATCTTCCTTCGAGGGTCTTCGCAAGGTCTCCGGTCCTGTAACGCAGGATAGGCATGGCCTCCCGGTTTATCGTAGTAACAACGAGCTCTCCCTCTTCTCCGGGCGACAGGGGCTCGCAGGTTTTGGGATCGATCACTTCCAGTATATAATTATCTTCCCAGAGGTGCATCCCGCATTTCTCCTCGCACTCGAATGCGACGCCCGGGCCGTTCAACTCGGACATGCCGTAGGAGTTGTATACGTCCATGTCGTATATATCCTCTATCCTCTTCCTGGTCTGTTCGGAATGCGGTTCTGCGCCCACGAAGCCGATGCGCAGGTCGAATTCCTTGGGGTCGAAGCCGTCCCTGGCCATCTCCTCGGAGACGTGTAAAGCGTATGAAGGTGTCGCGTGATAGACCGTCGTGTGGAAATCCTTCATTAGCTGTATCTGTCTCTTGGTGTTTCCTATGCCCGAGGGTATGACGAGCATTCCCACTCGCTCGGCCCCGTAATGGAATCCAAGGCCGCCGGTGAAAAGGCCGTAGCTTATCATGTTCTGGAAGACGTCGCCTTTGCCTGCCCCGGCCATGACGATGCAGCGGGCAAGGAGTTCGGTCCAGGTATCGATGTCGTGCCTGTTGTGGAAGATCACGGTCGCCTTACCTGTAGTTCCCGACGATGCGTGGAGGCGGATGATCTCGTCCTTGGGAACGCAGACGAGTCCGTAGTCGTAATTCGCCCTCAGGTCATTCTTCGTCGTGAAAGGGATTGAGCCGATGTCTGCGGGCTTCTTGAAAACCGTAGGTTCGACGCCTTTGAGGCGTGGGCCGTAAAACACGGATTTTTTGGCCCTGGCAACGGTGTCGCGCAGCCTCTTCGCCTGCAATTCTTCAAGCTTGTCTCTTGGAAGAGTCTCTACGTGCTTGTCCCAGAAAGCCATAGATAGACATAAGAAAAAATACTTATAAAGCAGGTTTATCATTCGACTTTTACAGGAACGGTAGTGAATGTTATCCCCTACGCATACATCCTATCCTGCAGCGAGAAAAGCGTATAGTTATGCAGCCACTTTGAAAGGAGCGGCATTTTCGGGAAGATCAGCTGGTCGCAGTTTGGAATAGCTTTGGTTTATTATCTAGTCATATCCAATCGTCATTGACGGATTTAACAGGGTATCCGCTGCAATGTTTGAATGCATAATCTGTTGAGAGCAAGTTTTTTTGTCGTTCTTCGCTTTTTATGTAAGGCTTTCCCTATCCCTTGAGGATTCCATTAAATTTTGCATTTTTTATTGAGAATTTATTAAAAAAATTTTGAGTACACAGGTGGTTGCTTGGCTTATCTGCTTGAGGATATCGCCCTTTACGGGATATTGATCGTTTCCATCGCCTTGTCCGCGAAGCCTCTCGGGCTCTATATAGCGCGGGTCTTTGAAGGCAAGATAAGATTTCTCGGGTTCGT
>CAIYYO010000278.1 GCA_903930485.1 Methanobacteriota archaeon | reverse complement strand
TGCTCGGGTCCACCGGCGGCTGCCTCTCTGACCTGTCGTGGTCCCCGTCGTACCCGTTGCCGTTGGGCTGGCTCCTGTACATGGCTGGTTACTTCTTCCCCTTCTTGGCCGTTTTCTCTAGATCTCCCACAATCTCTTTACCCTGCTTGTCATCGTATGCGTCCCCGGCATTGATTGGGTCGAAGTCCTCCTTGCGCGAGAACTCTGGAAGCTTGGTCTCCAGGTCCCTGTCATCGAACTTGTTTCCGCAATACGGGCATAAGGCTGGGGCCCGCCCCCCCTTCTGGTATTTGGGGATGGCGACTCCACAAGCCTTGCATATCTTCTTGATAGCGTACAGCGGGGTTTCAGGATCTTGCATTTTTGCAGTAAGATTCCGCATGGCCCTTAGAAATCCTGGAGTGAACTTGTTACCACCCTCCCCGCATTCGATTATGAGCTTCTCGTACATCTCGTCGAACATAAGACTAGCCCTCCAATTGTTCTTGTTTATTTATGGTAGAATGACTTTTCCCATTGTATAGCATTCTCTTTTCGCCGCGGCGAGCCACGACGCGCTATAGTGTTTGGAACAGAGATTCTTTGCGTGAACTTTGTTGTGACACCCCTCGACAAAACAATGCTCAGCCCTCTTTTCATGAGGCACGAAATCTTTCAAGATGTGTCCTTCGCTGTCAGTCAACCCACACAGGAATCTTCTATAATGTTTCTTGCACAAGTCTTTAGCGTGTACTTTGATGCCGCACCCTGACAGTTTGCATGTCGGTTTTGGCTGTTTAAATATCAATTGAACCCCATCCGAGTTTATTGTACCTTTTCTCAAACCATTGTAATGTCTTTTGCACAAGTCGAACGAATAGTGTTTTCTGCCGCAACCTGCAATCTTGCAGAGTTTCGGTCCATCTAGTTTTTTCTGCTCTCTGAGCCTGTCATAATAAGCATTCCACATACGTATAGCTCGTTCTGTCCTGAATGCCTTAATGTTTCCATCTTTGCCACCTTTGGCTATGTTATAGCCTATTTTAGGATTTGTTGAGTCAAGTTTTTCTATCCATATAGTCTCTTGTTCATTCAGTTCTTTCTGTGAGTGACACTCGATTAATGTCTCCCTGATGAAATTTTTATGCTTGTATTTTTTGAGAGCTCGGTCTATTAGTATACCAGATCCTTTGTAGTACTTTACCATTTGATCTTTTCTTGCGGTCTGGCCGACGTAAATTTTCTTATTGACCAAGCACGTTGTCAGAAAGATGAACCCGTACGACATGGCAAGATTCTCCCAATTTGTATACATATAATAGATGTGACGGGTGACAGTCGATTATCCCAATTGTCGATTGATTTTGTGCGACAACACAAAATCTAATCCCGTCTTTAACTCAGACGATGAGCTGCCCGGATGGGACGGAACCCTCGGCGGTGATTATCTTGACCTTCTTGGCCCCCTTGAGCTTCCTCTTCTCGGCCTCGGTCAGCGAGCTCTCCTTGACGACCCTGCCGTTGACGATGTACTCGCGCGACTCCTGGATGTACCGCGGTTCGTTCTCTTTCATGCCTTAAGGCTCCTCTCCTCTATGATGTTAAGGTAGTTCTGGTTCTCGATGACCTGCTTGAGCTCGACGTCCCACATCTCCATCTGGTAGGCCGTGCAGTAGTCGGGTCCGCCGCCGAGGTTGTCGATGAGCTTCCAGTCGTACCGCTTCCCGTCGACCTCGAACGGACCCCGCACGAACACCGTGCCGTCGACGTCCCTGAAGGCCTTCACCTTCTCGCTGTTCCAGTACTTCATTTTTCCCGTCTTGCCTTCTGTTTGGGTTGGCGTGCTGCTTTGTCGGTATGCTGTCGGCCTATCGGCCGCACCTCTTCCTACAATTCTCCACGAGCTTCCTCATGTAGACGTCCTCGTCGGGCCTCTTCCCAACCTTGACCACGCTGCCGGCCTCGGTGATGGACCGTCCGTCGTCCTGCCTGGCCGCCACCGGACCATTAGGCTTCCCGACGAAGTTGTTCCTGTATGCCTCGACCAGTGCCTTGGCCTCGTCGGTCTTGCCCGACGATGACTCGCCTGACAATTTGATCGCCAGCTCCCTGTCGCCCCCAGCCTGGGCTAGGAACTCCCGCTCGATCTTGGCCCTGTCCTCGACGACGATGGATTTGTTGGACATCCTGGTCACCTTCCCCGTGTTGGGGTCTATGGACATGTCCTTGACCCTGGACATCGCAGCCTTGTAAGCGTCTATCTCGTTGGCCACAGTTCCCTCCCGTTTAACCAGCTGTCAGGCGCTCGCAGAGCGCCTCGAAGAGCCGGGAACCCCTCCGACGTTCAGAGGCTT
>CAIYYO010000277.1 GCA_903930485.1 Methanobacteriota archaeon | reverse complement strand
TCCCATAATCTTCCTGCTGCCACATAAGCCTGTATTGTTGTCCGTGACTGTGCCGTTGCCGTTGTCGGTGTAGGACATGAGGGTGATGTTGTATGCCCCGTCCTGCCCGGTGTCTATGCAAAGCCACAGAGACAACCCCTTTGATGAAGAACTTATGCAATTGACACGGCATTCTCTTTTTGTTATTGTAGTCTATATTCTGGTCATCCGGAAAGGAGGTCAACACAATGAAAACGTTATCGGTCTCTGAAGCGAAAATGAAGCTGAGCGGCCTGGTGGATACGGTTTATACGACCGATGAGGAGGTCGTTATTACCAAGAACGGTTCCCCTGTCGCCGTATTGATTAGCCCGGATGAGTTTGAAGGGTGGAAGGAGACGGTTGCCATCCGTTCCGATGCTGCGTTTATGGCCGAGGTAAAAAAAGGTCTTGCTATGCTCAAAAAAAAGAAGGCGAAGCTTTATACTCTTGAGGAGCTTTTTATTGAATGAAGCTGCGAAAGCATAGGCTGCGAATAACTGACGAGACTGTGGCGCTTGTCCGCTCCCTGCACCCCAATCTGAAACGAAAGATTAAAGCTGCATTGCAAACGATTCTGGGCGCTCCCCGGGCCGGAAAAGCCTTAAAAGATGAGCTGGAAGGACTGCGGAGCTTCCGGGTCGGTAGATTTAGAGTTGTGTATAGAATCAGGGGCGAAGAACGAATTATTGAGATTGCCGCTATCGGCCCGCGGAAGAGGATATATGAGGAGACCTTGCGCCTTTTAAGACAAAGAATTTAGAATTAATCTATCAACTTGGAATCAATAAAAAAGAAAAAGGAACTCACCTTATGACGCCCCACAGAGATCGGTTCAGCGGATGTTTAATCGGTCAGTGTCTGGGAGATGCGACCGGATTTGCGGTGGAAGGGTTTTCACCCGAAGCGTGCAAAAGGTATATAGAGGATTATCTCAAGACAGAAAAAGCCGGAGAATTCGGGAGTTTCCCTTTCCCCTTCGGGCAGTATTCGGATGATTCGCAACTCGCCCGTGAGCTTATGCAGAGCTATGCAGCCCGCAAGAAATTCGATCCTGCCGACTACGCAGAACGGATAAAACTCATCTTCGCCGAGAAGCGGATCGTTGGATTTGGTTATTCCACAAAGGAGGCGGTAAAAAGGTTATTCCAGGGTGTCTCCTGGGAAGAATCGGGCACTCCGTCTCCTTCAGCAGGAAACGGGAGTGCCATGAGGGCAGCCCCCATAGGCCTGTTCTTTTTTGATAATCCACAGATGCTTATCCGGGCAGCGCATGATCAGGGACGTATTACCCATAGAGATCCGCGATGTTCGGCAGGTGCGGTCGCGATCAGCGGAGCGGTGGCATTAGCGCTTCAGGGAAATAAAATAGAGGCTGGATCCTTCATCCCGACCCTTGCAGACTGGACAAATACCATTGACCCACGCTTTGCTTCCGAACTGAGGAAACTGATTGGCTGGGTGTCCATGCCTCCCGAAGAAGCGGTCACCCATATTTCAAATGCCGGCTTCGACCCCGACTATGTCGATGACGAAGAATGGAAGGGCATGTCCGCATATGTCATAAGCAGTGTTTTATGGAGCCTCTATGCGTTCCTCAGAACACCCGATGATTACTGGGAGACGATCTGCACGGCTGTTTCAGCGGGTGGCGATACCGACACAACTGCAGCGATGGCGGGCGCTATCAGCGGCGCATTTCTGGGGATCGACGCGATACCTTCGCGCATGACGAGTTATCTTACTGACCGCGGCACATGGAAGTTCAACGACCTCGTTGAACTGGCACACCGGTGTTATGAAATAAAAACAGGGTCTTCAGAAAATTTCTCGCGCTGAAAAAGCCGCTCTTGCGGCCTTTCAGGTTTTTGTTTTCCTGAAACGATCAAGGGACACTACCTTT
>CAIYYO010000276.1 GCA_903930485.1 Methanobacteriota archaeon | reverse complement strand
TGTCCATTCAGCGCTGTGCTCTTTTTCGGGATGCTTATACCCCTGTGCATAAGTGCCAAAGACAGCATAATTCTGCCGTCTGTTTTCGCTTTTGCAACAGGCCTGCCCGTTATTCTCTTCTCGTTCCTTCTGGTGTACAGCGTTTCAAAGGTGGGCAGATTGATGAATAAATTAAGCGTCTTTGAGAAAGCAATTAGAAAAACATCGGCGATAATATTCATTGCTGTGGGGATATATTATCTATATACGATGCCGCCCTTCAGTCTTTAAAGGATGGACATAACGATATTTGTAAACATGGTTTCATCATGTCACTGTTGCAGCAATAAAGAAAATCATGCGGCGGCCAGATGCATAAGTTTTATCGAAGGAATCAGAAAGGATCTTCCCGGAGCGAAAATACAGGTTCTTCAAGAGTGTTCCGAGGAATTTAAAGAACTTAAGATCCTCAAGGGCAAGAGAAAGCGCATTAATATGCCGGTAGTTTTGTTGGATGGAAAAGTCCTGTCCATAGGCCGCTATCCGACCACGTCAGATATCCTAACTAAACCAAAATAAATCAAAATGAAAGCCGAAACGTCTCAAAGACTTTCTATCCTTGACCGTCACCTGACGACTTGGATAGTCCTCGCCATCCTTACGGGGATCGGCCTAGGCTTTTTCATTCCGTCGGTCTCCAGTTTCATCGTAGGCTTCTCGGTCGGGACGACCTCTATTCCGATCGCCGTCGGCCTCATCCTCATGATGTACCCGCCCCTGGCGAAGGTTCGCTACGAAAGCTTGGGCGAGGTCTTCAGGGACTACAAGATTCTCGCATTGTCGCTCATCCAGAACTGGTTCATCGGGCCGGTCTTGATGTTCATCCTTGCGATAGTGTTCCTCCGGGACCATCCCGATTACATGGCCGGGCTGATATTGATCGGCCTTGCGCGTTGTATAGCGATGGTGATAGTCTGGAACGAGCTTGCGCGAGGGAATTCGGAGTACGCCGCGGGCCTTGTGGCGTTCAACTCGGTGTTCCAGGTGCTTTTCTATTCTGTTTATGCATACGTCTTCATTACAGTCCTGCCCCCTTTTTTAGGCTTGACCAGCCAGGTCGTCGAGATATCAATAGAGCAGGTCGCAGAAAGCGTGTTCATTTACCTTGGAATACCCTTCATAGCCGGCTTCCTTACGCGGTTTTTTCTTATTAGAAATAAAGGACGAGATTGGTATGATGAAAAATTCATCCCCTCGATCAGTCCTTTGACCCTGCTGTCTCTGCTTTTCACCATCGTCGTTATGTTCTCGCTGAAGGGCGAATACATCATAAAGATTCCATTCGACGTGGTCAGGATAGCGGTTCCGCTGGTTCTCTATTTCGTGATAATGTTCTTCGTGTCTTTCGGTATCGGAAAGGCGATCAAGGCCGGTTACGACAAGACCGCGACGCTGTCGTTCACCTGCGCCAGCAACAATTTCGAGCTGGCGATAGCTGTCGCAGTCGCCGTGTTCGGCATAAATTCCGGCGAAGCCTTTGCCGCCGTTATCGGCCCGCTGATAGAGGTCCCTGTGATGATCAGCCTTGTCGACGTGGCGTTGTTTTTCAGGAAGAGATATTTTTGAGGAATATCCCACATCGCATCTATTTGCTCGGGTCCGTCAGTCTTCCCATAAACAGTATGTTCCCGCTGCTTTTCTCCTGGATCAGGAATATGAACGGGTGGTCTGCGTTGAATATCTTGGGTTCCGGCAACTCCATGTGGACCGGAGAAGCTCCCGCTACCATGATCACCGCCGTCGCGGCAGCGGCTTCGGTTCCCGACTCGCTGACCTCTATAAACGTCTGGTGGATCACTTCGTCGATGTATAACTCTTTTGTCGGGCTCATCCCTGTAAAATCGGCTGCTGGGTAGGTGAAGGCTGTCGGCATTCCCATCGCTTTTAGGTCTTGGGCCATGAAGTACTTGTTCTCGTATTTGAATTTTGGGAGGCTTAGCTCTACGTATTCCTGCTTCATGCTATTTTTCCAGTCTGCGAGGTTCGCAGTACTGATAGAGGATTCCAGCCCCTGGAGGCGGTCGCCCTTTGGCAGGATCACCAGCATGGACAGGTCGTCTCCCTCGTAAGGCATTTCCAGGATCTGCAGTACTCCGGTTTCGCCGTAGTTGTAGTAGCCTGTTTTGTGCATCATCCTGGCTTTGACGCTTGAGCCTGTGCCTGTCTTGAATTCCCTGTCATCGGTAGCGGCATCCTCGAAGGTGCTCAGCCAGCTGGCGTTGAAGTATAATGCGTTCGTGAGGACCAGTCTTGTCATAGGCGACAGAAAACCCTCCGGGATGATGTCTTTTATCCTGTCATAGGTCTTGTCCTCGACCCACTGGTTTATAGTCTTGCGCGAATTCTCTGTATCTGATTTAAAGTCCAGGTTCGTCACCTTCCCGTCATAGTATTTTTCGACGGTGCCAAAGTAATCGGCGACGAACGGGTAGTCTTTCTGGGCCCAAAGCGAGTTCGCCGTGCTGAGCTTATACGGCCTGTCTACTCTGTTCAATCTGTCGTAGATGCTTGAGTAGCCTGATCTCAATACCCCGATATCTCCAGGGAAATGCATGACGTTTCGCATTTCCTCGGCCGTCCGGCCCCTTGCGCCTTCGTATGTCATGGCGAGCGCGGATGATATGCTGAAAGGCGAGAACATCATGTTCCCGTCTTTTGATCTGTACCTCTGGTATAGATCGACTGCGAACTGGTTGTTGGCTTCCACGACGCTGCCGTAGGTTTGATTCCCTGGCATTGTAACAGGCGTTATGTCTTTGTGAGGCGGCAGTTCCGGCTGTTTTGCGAGCATATACAAAGCGGCACCTGTAAGAACGATAATCAGCACAGTTCCGATTAAGGTGTTTTTTTGGTCCATATAATCCATTATTCGGTTCATCCTATAAATGCACTTTCATCGTCCTGATTTTTCTTCGCCCCCTGCGATATCTAAAACATGGATTCAGGCGTCTGCGCGGTCTGCGGTGGGACGGGAAGCCTTACGTCGTGCGTCCTGTGCGAGAAAAAGGTCTGCTCCAAGTGCCTGGTACCGATGAAAGGTGCATGCAGGGCCTGCAAGGACGGCGGTGACACGGACCTCGGGGGCAGGAGCCTGGACGGCAAATATTGAAGGTCCTATTTTTCTTTCAGCCGTCCCATAGTTATTCATGGAACAGGCCGGTTTGTGCGACGTCTGCGGCGTGACCGGGTATCTGTCGACCTGCGTGCTGTGCGGAAAAAGGGTCTGCATGAAGTGCGTGGATCCCAGGAAAGGTGTCTGCGTCGCCTGCAAGAGGGGCACGGACATCAATCTTTCCGGCGAGGGGATCAAGGAATAACGTTTTTATTCTTTGATTAGGTAAATTACTTTTACAATGAAGGTCTGCCTTTATCTGGAGCTCGAGTCTTTCATGGGAGTTTCAGGCATAGGCTCGGCCCTGGCTAACCAGAGGAAGGCGCTTGAGCTCAACGGCGTCGAGTACACGAGCGACCTGAAAGACGATTTCGACGTATTCCACGTCAACGTCGTAGGCCTGAAGTCGCTGATCGAGGTCAGGCGGATGAAGGACATGGGCAAGAAAGTGGTACTCCACGCCCATGTGACGGCCGACGATTTCCGGGACAGTTACCGGTTCAGCAACGATATCGCGCCTTACCTTCGCAGGTATCTGACGTTCTATTACAATCAGGCGGATCTTGTCTTGTGCCCTTCGGAGTACACGAAGGGCGTTTTGCGCGGTTACGGCGTGAATACGGATATAACGGTGATAAGCAACGGCATCGATATCGACAAGTTCGTTTATTCTGCCGACAAAAGGGCTGTTTTCAGGGAGGCGAATTCTCTTGAAGGCATGATTCCTTTGAACGTGGGCCATCTTTTCATGCGTAAAGGGCTCGAGACCTTCGTCAACACCGCAAAGAGCATGGAGGCGAGGAGGTTCATGTGGATAGGGAAGCGTTATAAGAACCTTGAAGACCCTCGCGTCAAGAAGCTCATAGAGGAGGCGCCGGAGAACGTCACATTCCTGATAAACCGGGTCGATGACATCGTTGCCGCGTATTCGGGCTCGGACGTGTTCTTCTTCCCGAGCTGCTGCGAGAATCAGGGGATCGTCCTGCTCGAGGCTTCGGCGTGCAAGAGGCCGATGCTCGTCAGAGATACGGCAACGTATGACGGCTGGCTGACCGATGGCGTCGATTGCCTTAAGGCCAGGACCGACGAGGAATTCAGGGAAAAACTTAAGAACCTTTGTGAAGACAAAAGGCTTTGCAAGGAGCTGGGGGAGAACGCTTACAAGATGTCCCGCGGTCATTCGCTGCAGATAATCGGCGGAAAATTGAAAGCGATATACGAGGACCTGGCAAGGAGTTGATAGGGCACATGAAAATCGGCATATTCACGGACACGTATTTCCCGCAGGTGAACGGGGTCACTTTCACCATCTCATTATGGAAGCAGAAGCTCGAGGAGAAAGGCCATGAGGTCTACGTCTATTATCCGTCAGGGAAGTATAAGCCGGGATTAAACGAGCACTCCTTCAAGTCTTTCGAATTCAAGTTCTACAAGGACTTCAGGGTCGCTTTCCCGCTTGGAATGGTGAAGGAAGCCAAATCCCTCGACGTCGTCCACATCCACGGCCTGTTCTCGATGGCTATAGCGGGCTTGCGCGTCTCGCAGAAATACGACCTGCCGAGGCTGCTCACCTATCATACGCCGGCCGACGAATATATTAATTACATCACCCAGACGCCGGCCCTCAGGGGGACATTGATGCGGATATACAACCTCTGGGAGAAACGGCTTCTGAATTCCTGCGACATCGTGACATGCCCGTCGAAATTCATAAGGGACCGGCTTGTTGCGAAAGGCGTCAAGGACGTGATAGTTTTGTCGAACGGCGTAGACCTTGATTTTTTTAAGCCGGTCAATCCGGCGAATTTCAAGCAAAGGCACGGAATATATGATGAAGGCGTCATAGGATTCTGCGGAAGGTTCGGTTATGAAAAACATCTCGAAGACCTGATCGGCATATCCGACGATTACAAGGGGCAGATCCTTCTCGCCGGCAAGGGGCCTGCCGAGGAATACTATATAAAGCTGGCCGAGGGAAAAAACAACGTGAAGTTCCTCGGGTTCCTGAAAAGGGAAGACTTGCTTGCTCTGTATTCGTCCATGGACATGTTCGTCTTCCCGTCGACTGCCGAGACCCAGGGGCTCGTCGCTTTGGAATCCATGGCGTGCGGAACGCCTGTCGTGGGCGCCAACGCAATGGCTCTCAAAGACACGATACAGAACGGCGTCAACGGCTACCTCTACGAATCCGGCGACAAAGTAGACCTTCTGAATAAGCTGGAACTCGCGCTCGAGAACCGGGAAAAGCTTTCCGCGAACGCCAAGGAATATGTGAAAGAGCATTCGGTTGAAAAGACTGCGGAGCGGCTTTGCAGCATATACGCCGGACTACTGGAAAAACATGGATAAGTACGCGGTCAAGGGAGTCAAGAAGCTCCTCTCGCTTGCGAAGACAAAGATCCGGCTCGCAGAAGAAGCCCGAACGATCGTCTGCAGGCCGTCTCCGCTGCCTCTCGTGAAACTGTTCACGGGTTGCGTGATCGAGTCAGTGGATGAGGCGAAACAGCGCCGGGAAGAGCTTGTTGCAAATGCCGATTATCTTAGTCCTATGAGCCTTGCCTGCACAGTTGTCCAGTGCATGGACATAATCGAGGGCGTGAAATACAAATACGAGTCCCCTGAATGCGTGTCCCACGTAGATCCTGCGGGCTTTCTTTCGATAGAGCAGAGGGCTGTCCGGGATTCTGTCTCTATGAATATCCTGCTCATGGCTAAGCCTCTGCCTGAAGGAATAAATGTCTTTGTCGGGGATGATCCTCCGCAGGGCGTGATCTTTCTCAGCGGTGTTCCGACGAGCATCGCAACCCTTTTATGTTACGCCTACGGTTCCGACTATTTTTCTTCGGGCATGGGGCTGAAGAACGTCGTGTCATGCCTGGGTCAGAGGACTTTGTTAGCCGATGCAATTCACTATTCTCTCGGCGTCCTCGGGGCCGAGTTGGAGGAGGCTGTCCGGGATGTCTGAAGAAAATCTTAAGGGATCGTATGTCTTGCACATCGAGGTTCCGGAGGAGCAGACCATTCGCGTCGGAGGCCTTGGTCCTGTAAGGTTCAGGAAAGGCTTCTATGCCTATGTCGGCTCGGCCTTGGGGGGCATTGATGCGAGGGTGTCGCGTCACCTGCGCGAAGAGAAGAAGATGCATTGGCATATCGATTACCTCCTGGAGAAGGCGCATGTGCTGGGCGCGGTATGCCTGCCTTCCGATGTCCGGACCGAGTGCCTTATCGCCGAAGGATTCGCCTGCAGGCTGGACCCTGTTCCGGGCTTCGGTTGCAGCGACTGCGGATGCAGGAGCCACTTGTTCTATTCCCCCGATTTGGGTGATTTAAGACCTTAATACAATAAGTTTGACGTCATGGACTATTCAAGGCTCTGCGCAGTCTACTCCGAGCTTGAGAAGACGAGGAGCAGGCTTGAGATGAAGTCGATAGTCGCATCGTTCCTTGCAGGCGTTCCGGAGAATGAGCTGCCTGTGATACTCCTACTTATCGAGGGCCGTGTCTTTCCTTTATGGAGCGACAAGCAGCTTGGGGTAGGCTATAATATCGCGCTGAAAGCGGTTTCGTCTGTTACCGGGGTCTCCGAGGAGAAGATAGAAGGCATCGTTCGGGAAACGGGCGACAGCGGCCTTGCGGCTGAGCGCGTGCTTGTGAAGAAGTCGCAGACGACTTTGTTTGGGGGGACTCTAACGGTTTCCAAGGTCTATGATAACTTGGACCGGCTTGCAGCGCTGACTGGGAAAGGCTCGCAGGACAAAAAGATCTCTTACATATCCGAGCTCCTGTCTTATTCAAACCCTCTCGAAGGAAGATACATCATCCGGACCATCCTCGAAGAGATGAGGCTTGGAGTCGGCACCGGGGTCATCAGGGACGCGATAGCAGAGGCGTTTTCCGTCGACGGGAAACTGGTAGAACGGGCTTATTCGCTGTGCGCAGACTACGGCGAGGTCGCGAAGGTCGCGAAGCTGGAAGGCAATGCAGGTCTTGAGAAGATAGACATAATCCCCGGGAGGCCCGTTGAATCGATGCTTGCGCAGAAGGTCGAAAGCATCGGGGAAGCGCTCAAGGAATTCAGCCCGGCCGCGTTCGAGATAAAATACGACGGCGCACGTGTCCAGATTCACAAAACGGCGTCGGGTGTCGAGCTCTTCACTAGACGGCTTGAGAACGTGACGAAGCAGTTCCCGGAGATCGTTGAATCTGCAGTCAAACACATTAAATCAGATTCAGCCGTCGTCGAGGGCGAGATGGTCGCTGTCAGGAGCTTGGAAGACAGGAGCCCGAGGCCTTTCCAGGACCTTTCGAGGAGGATCAAGAGGAAATACGACATACCCGAGATGGTGAAGGCCATCCCTGTGGAGATGAACGTCTTCGACGTGATATATTACGAAGGCAGGAACGTCATCGCCGAAAAATTCAGCCAGAGGCGCAGCCTGCTTGAAAAGATTATCGAAGAGACTGATTCCTTCAAGCTTGCGGAGCAATTGGTGACCTCGAACCAGAAAAAGGCCGATGAATTCTACGGCAAAGCGCTATCGCTCGGGCACGAAGGCGTGATGGCGAAGAACCTTGACTCCCCGTATCAGCCGGGCTCGAGGGTCGGGTACATGTACAAGATCAAGCCGATAATGGAAACGCTGGACCTCGTCATAACCGGCGCGACATGGGGCGAAGGCAAGAGGGCCAACTGGCTGGCGTCGTTCCTGCTCTCGGCAAGGGACCAGGACACCGGAGAGTTGAAGACGATAGGCAGGATGGGTACGGGCTTTTCCGACAAGGAATTTAAGGAGATGACAGAAACGTTGAAGGGAGA
>CAIYYO010000275.1 GCA_903930485.1 Methanobacteriota archaeon | reverse complement strand
TGCTCAGGGCGTAGATGAATATGTCGCCAACATTTTTCCCCGGAACCTTTTTCACGAATTTTTCATACGCCATGACAGACCACCCTGTAATCTATTGGTTTCAAATCATTTAACTGGCGGCTCTTTTCTCCAGCTCCCGTATCCTGTCCCTGAGGGCTATCGCTTCCTCGAAGCGCAGTTTCTCGGCCGCTTCCTCCATCCTGGCCTGGAGCTCTATGATAATGTTCGGTATCTCTTTCCTCGGGATGTGTTTGACGTCGGTTATCTCCACTTCCTTCTCCTTTACTGGCTTCACGATCTTCACGGGCGTGATGCCGTGCTCCTTGTTGTAGGCTTTCTGGATGGTCCTTCGCCGGTCGGTTTCCGCGACGGCTCTGCGTATGGAATCCGTTTCCCTGTCTGCGTAAAGTATGACTTTGGAGTCCGTGTTACGGGCCGCCCTGCCAGTCGTCTGTATTATGCTCCGTTCATCGCGCAGGAATCCTTCCTTGTCTGCGTCGAGTATGCCTATCAGGCCCACTTCCGGTATGTCCAGGCCTTCCCTTAGCAGGTTGATGCCCACTAGCACGTCGTATTTACCGAGCCGCAGCTCGCGTATTATCTCGGTCCGTTCAAGGGTGTCGATCTCGGAATGCAGGTATCTCGTCTTGACTCCTTCGGTCGAAAGGTATTCCGTCAATTCCTCTGCGAGCTTCTTGGTCAGGGTCGTGACAAGGGTCCTGTTCCCGGCGTTAGTGGTCTTCTCTATCTCGGTTATCAGGTCCTTCACCTGGTTCGCGGTCGGCCTGATGATTATCTCTGGGTCTACGAGGCCGGTCGGCCTGATAATCTGTTCGACGACATCGGAGGAGCGCCCCAGCTCGTATTTTGCAGGCGTAGCGGATACGAAGATAGTGTTCTTCATGTATCCCTCGAATTCCGAAAATTTCAGAGGCCTGTTGTCGTACGCGCTCGGCAGCCTGAAACCGTAGTTGACGAGCGCCTCTTTTCTCGACCTGTCTCCTTTGTACATCGCATTAAGCTGAGGGATGGTCTGGTGCGATTCGTCTATGAACAGCAGGAAATCCTTTGGAAAGTAATCCATAAGGCAGTAAGGCTTTTCTCCGGGCGCCCGCCGGTCGAAGTGCCTTGAATAGTTCTCTATGCCCTTGCAGTAGCCGGTCTCTTCTATCATCTCCAGGTCGTACATGGTCCGCTTCCTCAGTCGCTGGGCTTCGAGGGGCTCCATCGACGGAAGCGTCGCCTCAAGCTCTTCTTTAATGGATTCAACCGCAGTTCTCATTGTGCCTTCGGGTATGACGAAATGCCTCGCCGGAAACAGATAGAAATAATTGTAAGCCTCGACAGGCGTATTGTTGAGGCGGTCGATCTCTGTTATCTTTTCAATCACGTTCCCGTTAAGCTGTATCCTCATTACGTTGTCATAGTAGCCCGGAACGACGTCTATCGTGTCTCCGCGGACCCGGAATTTACCCGGGGAAAGGTCGGAATCGTTCCTTTCATACTGCATCGTGAGAAGCTTGAGCAACAGTTCCTTCCTGCCCATCCTCGCGCCTTTCTCCAGTACTGCGCCGAGGTCTCTGTAATTGACTGGGTTGCCGAGGCCGTAGATGCACGACACCGACGCTATGACTATTACGTCCGGCCTCGACAGCAGCGACGCGGTCGCGGAAAGGCGCATCTGCTCTATCCTTAGATTTATCTGGGCGTCTTTTTCAATGTACTGGTCCTTCTGGGGTATGTAGCTCTCGGGCTGGTAGTAATCGTAGTAAGATACAAAGTATTCCACCCTGTTCCGGGGGAAGAATTCCTGGAACTCGGTGAACAACTGCGCAGCAAGCGTCTTATTATGGGCTATCACCAGCGACGGCATCTGCAATTCCTGGATGACGTTGGCCATGGTGAAAGTCTTGCCGGAACCCGTGACTCCGAGAAGGGTCTGCACGGTCCTGCCATTACTGTGATTGGCGACCAGCTTCTTTATGGCTTCGGGCTGAGAGCCTTTAGGCTTGTAAGGCGAGGTCAGTTGGAACCTGTGATCCTGTGCGTTGAATGTCTTCATTTCTTTTTTATTTTTTCCCAAGCGTCCTCTTGGACCTGAGGACCTTGTGGTATTTTATCGCGAACCTGTGGGCTTCGTCGCGGACGTTCTGGAGAAGCTTTAATGCCCGCGTTTTTCGGTCGAGGAGCTGCGGCTCCGCGAGCCCAGGGAAATAGATCTCTTCAAGCCTTTTGGCGAGTCCGATTATAGGTATTCGCAGGCCGAGGCTCCGTAATACGTTCGATGCTGCCGTAAGCTGAGTCCTGCCGCCGTCTATAACGATAAGGTCCGGCATGTCTTTCCCTTCCTCCTTCAGCCTGATGTACCGCCTGCGCACTATCTCTGCTATCATGGCCGGGTCGTCTATGCCCTCGATCGTCTTTATCTTGAACCTGCGGTAATTGGATTTGTCCGGCTTCCCGTCTTTGAACCTGACCATGGAGCCCACGCTGTCAGAGCCCTGGATGTGGGATATGTCGAATGCCTCGATGGTCTTCGGCAATTTTTCAAGGCCCAGTTTTTCCCTTAGGTCCTGCACGCTAAGCTCGTCCTCCTTGTACATCTTCTCCACATTCCTTTTTACAAGGTCTAAGAGATCCTTTTTTTCGCCCTTCTGCGGGACCGTGATCCTGACGGTCGCGTCTTTCTTTTCCGTAAGCAACTGGGCCATTGCAGGCGAGACGTTTTGTGGAAGTATCACCTCCCTGGGTATCTCTCCTTCGGAATAGTATTGGAGCAGGAATTCTTCCAGGAAGTCGTTTGTGTAGTCGAATTCGTATTCGTCCTTGCCGGATAACACTCCCCGGTATGCGTTGAAGACTGATAGATGGACGACCGGGCCGTCGACTATGTAATTGATTATGTCCTGATCGTACCTGCGCATGGTCTCCATGTTCTGTTTCACTTGGAGAGACTCGATCGAGAGCATCTGGTCGCGCAAGGCTTTTGCCTGCTCGTAATTCCGTCTCCGGGCTGCATCGCTCATCCTGGCCTTGAGGCTTTCAAGCAGCTCCATGTCCCTCCCGGAAAGCAGTTTTTTCACGTCGTCTATCTGGGTCATGTATTCCTCTCTGGAGACCTTTCCGGTGCAGGGGGCGGTGCAGTATTCCATGTCCTCGCGCAGGCATTTTCTTTTAGTCATCTTCCTGCAGGTGCGTATCCTCATGATGTTCCCTGCAAGCCTGAGGAGCGAGTCCCTTTTCTCTGCCGAGGTGAACGGGCCGAAGTATGTGCCGTCGTCGTCTTTACGCCTCGCCAACAGCAGTCGCGGGTATTCCTCTTTCGAGAGCATGATGTATGCGTATTTCTTGGAATCCTTCAGGTCGATGTTATACTTCGGGAGATGCCTCTTTATCAAAGTATTCTCAAGGATAAGCGCCTCCTTCTCGTTGGCAGTGATGATGTAGTCAATCGAATCGATATTTTCGACAAGGCACCTGGTCTTGGGGTCGTGGTCGTTCTTCTGGAAATACGTGGATACTCTTTTCTTCAGGTCCTTGGCCTTGCCGACGTAGATGATCCTCCCGGAGCCGTCCTTGTAAAGATAGCAGCCCGGCTCGTGAGGGATATTCCCGAGATCTTTTTCAGTCATACAAAATATGTTTTACTATATCGGTTTACAGATTATTTAGTCGCGTAATGTAATACCTAACCTGTTCCCGATGGACATAAAGATCGTCAAGCCCCTTGTCTGGAATTTCTCGGTCCAGGGCGGCAGGGATGCATGGAAGGAAGTCGTGTATTCGGCTAGGATGAGCGGCGTCCCGCCTGAAGTGAAGGACGCGGACGTGTTCCAGATGATGGTCAGGAACGACTACGGCTCGGCGCTCGAGCACATCGTGATAAAATTCGACGTAAAGTTTTCCAAAGGCAACGCGCCGGAATTCCTGGAACACAGGCTGGTCAGCCATTCGGGGTATTCGACGAGATACATCGAGGTCTCGAAAGGCATGGGAAAGGAGGAGCCGGGGTATGAAGTCATCCTCCCGCTCCACCTGGTAAAGGATCCCGCGGTCGCAGAGATATTGAAGGGCTCTGTCAAGGATTCCGTGGAAGACTATGTCGAGATGTTGTCGCTGAAGGCCCCCCGGGAGATAGCGAGGTACGCCCTGCCGTTCGCGCAGGCTGTCGGGATATATCATGTTTCCATGAATCTGCGTTCGCTACTCAACCTTTTATCCCTGCGCCTGTGCGTCCGCTCGTCGCCGGAGTTCCGTTGCGTCGCGGCGCAGATTTATTTCGCTCTATTGAACGAGGTCCCGGAGCTTAAAGGCCTCGCAGGTTGCAGGGGTTTGATGAGGGGGGCATGCCCGGAAAACGACGTGACCGGCGTACGGACCGGGGAACAGCACCCATTCTATCCGGTCTGCCCGTTCAAGGAACCCGGGACCGAATTATTTATCCCGACAGTTAAAGAGATGCGCTCCGGCGCCGTACGATCGGCCGGTAAATTCAACAAGGAAAAAGCGGCCCTGCTGCAGGAAAAACTTTTCAGGAAATGGGCTGATTGGGGTTGAAGGATGGCTCCGGGATGGACGCTCCGGAAAAATAAGACTCTTATCGCAGGCATACTAAACGTCACACCTGATTCGTTCTCTGACGGAAACCTGTTCTTCGATGCCGCAGGCGCCGAGGCAAGGGCGCAAGAGATGCTAGACCAGGGGATGAGGGAATGAATCATGGCTGAAAAAATCAAGCGATCCGAAGAGGAGTGGAAAAAG
>CAIYYO010000274.1 GCA_903930485.1 Methanobacteriota archaeon | reverse complement strand
TGCTCGGAGGCATCCTGGAATCGAGAGCCAGCGGGGAAAAGCTCGTCGTGATAACGAGGACCCATAGCCAGTACCGGATCTTTGTCGAAGAATTCCACAGGGTAAAAAAGAGGAACCCCAACCTGTCATTCGGGATGCTGATAGGCCGGGCCAACCTATGCCCGATAGGCATCGGACACATGGCATGCGGCACATTGAAAAAAGCCTCCAATGCCGAAATAAAGAACGGATCGAACGCCCGGTTCACGGCTTCCGGCATCCAGGCTTACGAGAGGGCGCTTTCAAGGACCAAGAACCCGGTCTGCCCGTATTACGAGAACTGTTTCCAGACAGGCGTCGAAAGGCCCTTGTTCAACCGGGAGGCGATGGAGCTCGTGACCGGCCAGATGAACTCGCCCGTAACCCCTGAAGCGTTCACGAAGAAATGCCTTACGGAACGTTTCCCGAAATGCCCTTACGAGCTCATGAAGGCGACGCTTTCGAAAGCCGACGTCATGATACTGCACTATCAATACCTGCTCGACCCGGACGTCAGAGAAGCAGTCGTGTCGTCGAACTGGCTTGGCTGCGGCACTGAAGAAATACACCTGGTCGTTGACGAGGCACACAATCTCGCGCCATACATCCAGGACATATGCTCTACCGAATGCACTAAACAGGACGTCGAAGAATCCCTGAAACTCCTGAGGGACGAAAGGATCGGAGACGTCAAATACCCGTTGAAGGAGCTAGGCGCCGACAAGACGAAGATCGAGTCATTGCTCGCAGGATTAAACCTCTTCCTTGACCAGTATTTTTCCAACAAGGGCAGGGACGAACTCCTCGGAGACGGGACCGAGGACGTGATAACCGGCAAGGAACTCGGGAAAGCCGATCCGTCGGAACTGAAACTGCTCGAGCAAGCGCGCCAGCTCGTCGAAAAGCAGTTCGAGGCAAGGAAAAGGTCCGGGGATATCCCGGACGACGCTCCGGCGCCCGGCATCGTCAGGGTTGAAAAGACGCTTAAACAGGCGACGAATGCCGGCCTTGACAGGTACATCACGACCGTCGAGGTAAAACCCAGGAACAAATCTATGGGACTGCGGCTGGACGGATCGCTTTCAATAGACGAGTACGACATTTCACTAAAGGTCGCAGACATCGATCCCAGGGATTCCGTCAAATACCTTAGGGAGAATTTCAGGTCTCTGACCCTCATCTCCGGGACCCTTACGCCGACTACGCTCTACCGCAGGCTCCTGTTCCCGGACGATACCGAAGTGCTGGAGATGAGCGTTCCGTTCCCTTTCCCTGAAGATAACCGGCTGGTGCTGGGATGCAGGGATACTAGCTCGCAAAAACGGCTGCGCGAAGACCCTAGGAACATAGAATCGGTCAAGGAATGCATCAAGGCCCTCTTTGAAGTCAAAGGCAACATAGCGATCTTTTTCACCGGCTACGATATGAAGAGAAGATCCATGCCTTACTGCCTCGAGATGTGCGCAGCCTCCGGGAAGAAACCCATGGACGAGAGCCGCGAGATAAACAGGTCCGAGTTCATAGACGAATACAAGAAGCACGGCAACGCCGCCTTGTTCGCGGTGTGCAAGGGCAGCTTCTCCGAAGGCGTGGACTATATCGGGGAAGCGATGAACGCCGTCGCAGTTATAGGCCTGCCCCTTGCGCCCTGGACCGACAAACAGCAACTAGTCAACAGATACTACGAAAGAGTCCACGGCCCGGGCATAGGAAAAACTATAGCCTACGACCTTCCTGCCGTGACGGCCGCGGTGCAGGCGGCCGGCAGGTGCATAAGTAGCCCTGACGACACAGGAGTGATACTCCTCGCAGACGCAAGATATACGAACGACACCCGCATGGGAGTGAAAAGGATTCTGCCGGATTGGATCCAGAAAGAGATGCAGACACTCGATGCCAAAG
>CAIYYO010000273.1 GCA_903930485.1 Methanobacteriota archaeon | reverse complement strand
CTCTCCCATTGGCGTTCATCCTTATAAAATATTTGTCTTTTTATAACAATTAATAATCATTTTAACAAGCGCATTTTAATTTCCGAGAAGATACCCATCAATTATTAACGCATGAAACATCCATAGAATGTTTTGTTTTTCACCCCTGCAGCTCCTCGTCAAGGCGTGTTCTAATCAATCAATAGGTTTAGGACAATCGTTCCCGATCTTTTTTATTGCTTCTTTTTCGAGCATATTGAGTGACGAAGCTGCGTACTCAGAAAAAGATGTTCCAAGAGAGGCTTGCCTCGGTGTTGCTGACGCTGTAGGCCCTATGCCAGGTAATCCCAATCCTGAGACTCCTGTTCGTCCTGTACGCGAAGTCTGTCTTGAGCGACAGTTCGAGCGCATTGTGACTGTCCCCGAGAACGTAGTAGATGTCACGGGCATATAGATGGAACTTCCACTGGTCCCCCATGGATCGTATCACCCCTGCAGACCCTCCCGTGCCGATGGCATAGAACTCATCCGAGCGCCCGCCCAGGTCGGCCTCCACCTCGCCCATGATGTACAAGAGACCGAAAGGTTCCTTTTTCCAGCTAAAACCACCTCCCGTGGTCAAGTCGTAGATGAGCTGGTCTGCGCCGTCCGAGCCCAGCCGCTGGCTTAATCCTGTCCGAACCTTCCAGGAAACAGGCTTGAAAAAGTCATCTCGGGGCGAGAGCGAGATTATGTCCACGAGTTCGAAATTCTGAAGTTTCAACCTTACACTCTCGAAATAGTATCGGAACCCCAGACTGGTGAAGAGGATCTGACTCCCTTCGACATATCCCCGGTCGTTGTCAAGAAGGTCGTGGTAGGCCGGTCGATAAAGAACCTCCAGGAAGCTATCGTCTTCCCTGATCCCTGTCCCGACCGAGAACCGATTCGAGAGATGGCCCTCGTCAGGCCTTTTTGGGATAGGAATCTCGTAGTCTCCTTCCCCCGCTCCGCCAAATTGGCTGCGTACTTTGAGGATTTTCAGGAAGTGTTCCGAAAACGCCTCGTTGGTGAGGTTCTTAGTCGCATACCGGTACTGTAGGTACTCGCTTGCGAGATCTGTGGTCACGATCTTTCTTTCATGAACGGCGTCAAGGGAAAGAATCCGCTCCGGCGCCCATTCTCCCAATGCGATACTGCGGGCCATCTTTCGGTCCTCTTCGGTAAGGAGCGAGGAAAGGTGCCGGATCTTGGTTGCCCGTGACGGGCGGTACGTCACGCCGACTACAAGCCCGTTTTGTTGCACGACCCGAATAGTATCCAATGGGATCACCCAGGGGCTGCACTGGCCCGTGAGCCACAGGTCCGGTCGGGCGGCATCGAGGAGAAAGAAGAGAACATAGGAGCAGTTCTCGTCGAAAAAGTAATAGTCGGCGTAGATCTGATCCATTTCGTAGGCATGCATCAAAAGGCGACGGATCTCTTCACGGTTGAGATTGAGACGGTATTCCCAGATGTCCCGCTGCTCAATGTCGTTATACTCCTGAAGCTTTGTGTAATAGGGCATTATGGAAAAGTACCCGGGATATAACCCAAAGATGCCTTTGACGGCAAAGAGGGGACCGAAAGTCTCGTTCGTGACGGCGGTGTAATTGACAGCATAGGCCAGAAGGCGGGTATGGTGGGCCGTATCGACCGTCAGAAGAGTGTGGCCGAACATCGATGCGGGGCTGTTTATATGCGCCGCAGGGAAGATGAGGCTTACCGCTTCGGGCTGCATCTCCTTCATAATTGTATTGAAGCGCCCGCATTCGGACAAAGGGAGTTTTGCCGGGTCGATGTTCAGTTTTTCCTTAAGCCAGGAAAAGCGGGCGACAAACCGACAGACGGGATGTTTCGCCTCGTCCTCGAGAGGCTGGAAGAAGGCCCGGATTGTCGCATCGAGTTCAGCATCTGGGTTGGTCTTTCCAAGTGGGGAAAGGAAGAATTTTGGGTCGTCAACGAGGCTTCTAAACCCGCTGAGCCCCTGCTTGTAATGCAGAAGGATAGACCAGTAGGGGTCTTTTGCAAGACCCGAGTGGCGGGCCTGACTGACTAATTGTTTGATGTAGATTGACTCATCCGCCCAGGCAGCCGGCGTAGCGTGCATAATGACCCAGAGCAGAACAAAAAGAAAGGGGATGCAACCCTTCTGTCGTAAAAGCCGCATCCCCTTCAGGTTCATCATGAAGCGACCCGTTACATGTAGGCTACAAGAGCTTCGATGTTGTTTAGCACTTCGATGTGCGTAACATTGTTAGAGGTGTATATTTTGGAAAAGTTCGACTGGAGCGTTGCGTAGAAAGGAGCGTGCTGCCCTTCCGAGACCCCGATCAGCACCGCCAGGGTCTTCAGGTATTCCCCATTTCCCCGGGCAATGTCTCTGGCCAGGTTGTCCATGTTCGCCGCCACGAAGTCGGTCAGCTTCTGGTTGGAGACATAGTTGGCGGGACGCTCGCAGTTGGAGGTCCCGGACGTCATACCAAAGGTCTGGTTGCCGAAGGTACCGTTAGTCGTAACAGCAAAAGTCTGGGAAGACAAGGCGTCCTGATTCTCGAAGAGAATGGAGCCGAGGCCGCACCCCGTGTTCTTCTGGTTCAGGGCAAACGCCGTTCCGGAAATGACCATGACGAAAGTAATAACCATGACGAAGACGATACTTTTTCTCATTAGACCCTCCTCCTTTTTAATTGATACATGCACTTATCACAGGATTCAAGCTTTGTCAAAAGAAATGGTCCGCATGCTCTCATAATGGAGGGCATTCGGGCTTCCGCTTTATCTACTGCACTTCTTGCCAAGAATAAAGCGTTGATCCTCGATATCTCCTGATATAGACTTATTCTTTCGGCGTTGTCTTTTCAGCTTTCTTAG
>CAIYYO010000272.1 GCA_903930485.1 Methanobacteriota archaeon | reverse complement strand
TCAGGATTCCTTCGGATTCGCGGACCTTCCTAAGGATATTAGAGACTCTATCTCTCCCTCCCAGATCAGGACGGTCCTGCAGACCCTTGAAAAAGAAGGCCTTCTCAAGTCTGAACGCAAAGGAAGCCTGTTCAACAAATACACGCCCGCCAAGGAATTCAAAGAACTGAGCGAAAATTTCTCTTCAGGGATATACTTCGATGAAATAGCAAGGGTCGACCTGCGCGAAGGCTCTCCCGGATTCCTCAGACCGCAATACTTCCAGAATGCCGTTTGGAGGATAATCAGAAAGACAATAGGCCGCCAGGCGACTGTCTACACAGCAGGCATTAAAATTTTTAGAGGAAAGAGCTTTGAAGCCGCCGTCAAGGAACCATTGAACGGGGGCAAGCCGGCCGAGGAAGGAGAGAAAGCTAAAACCTTAAAAGATATCGTAAACGAGTTCAAGGCGCAGCAGATCGCACACTCCTGCAACAGGGCGCCGATGCCGTACTCATACGACGACAGGCCAATCGAGAAAGGCGGAACCGGAAAGATCGTTATGGAACGGCTGGGTACTGGATGGAAGGTCCTAAACCCGGAGACTGCATACATGGCATTTGACCCGGAATTCCAAACGGACTTGGGCAGGGCTCTCTTTGAGATTCACTCGAAGAATATTTCGCACAATGATCTCCCCTCTATTTTCAACACTGAAAACAGGGGCAATATCGTATTCAACGAACAGGGAAGAGTTATTTTCTTGGACTACGGCCTGGCAAGGATCGGAGATTCGATAACCAAAGAACTTTTAATCGAACAGATAAAAGAGCTGGATGACCTTACGTTATACCCGAAAAGGAACCGGTCCGCGGAAGAAAAGGCAGAATACGAAGCCGCGAGACTTGCGGTCTACAAGGCATATATGGATGCCGGCGGTTTCGACCGTTTAACTGAATTCCTGAAAAACCATCCGGAATATTTCGGCGCAGTAAACCAATTCATTCCCTCCGAATATGCGAGAAAACTGGTGGAAGAAATTCCGGAACTTATGAAGGATTGGAGAGAACGCCTTAAAAGGAGAAATATTCCCTCAGACCCTTTGAAAGGAGGAGTCATAACTGAAAAAGTGAAACCCGGTGAACTTCTTCCGACGAAATTCGGGGAAAAACTTTCCAGAATCAATAGCAGAAATTTCAAGTATTTCATCGACAGAAAGGTTTACAGGGCCGGAACGAAAAAATCGGGGGAACCGGCAAAACAAAACAGGGTGCTGGATAAGATATACGATAACAGGGGGATCTATTCGGGAGTCATCGACGCGCTTAAGAAAAACCCGGAGAAGAGGAGCCTCTTCCTGGAATTCCTCAAGAAGAACTACACCGGTTATTCCAGCATCGAGAATGCCCTTGCGAAAAAGGATGTTATTGAATCTCTCTATAGAAGCAGGCCATTCATCGAAGAAAATTTCTTCAACAGCAAGGATACTATGACGCCTGTGGAAGACTTCATAGGATTCCTCAAGTCGTCCTTCGTAAAAGACCTTCTTGCGTATTCGGAACGCTACAAAAATATCGGTCTGACGAGAAAGGCCATCGACGCCCTAGGCAGAAAGATCGTCCTGAGAGAGAGCCGACTCAACCACATAGCCGACGAACATTTCGACGAGTTCGCGGCTGCGTTCGGGATTGAAGACAAGGAAGGGCTTGCAGATATCGTTTTGGAAATAGTTAGGGACAGCAAACCAGTCATAGGAAAGCTCGGCTACCTGGAATATGTCGGTTCCATCGACGAAATACCAGTAAAAGTCGTGATCGAACCGCTGAAGGGAGAGGTGTGGACAGCGTACATCGCAAACGAGAACGATGTCATCGACCACATGATACGTCAGGAGACCGGGGTAAGCGGCTGGAATTCCGGCAATAGAAAGTACGACCCCGAGGACAAGACAGGCCTCTACAAATTAGACGACGGCGACAACGTGGTGGGACGGGGCGAACCCTCATCCGTGACCAAGTCTCCAACCCTGGACAGCCTCCTTAAGACAGGGATGAACGATCCTGACATCGTCAAGCTACGAGACCTGTTCTTTGCAGAGACCGGATTAAGCCAGTCCTCAAGCAGCTACGATAAGGCTAAAGGGATCGCCGAATGGCTTGCGACGAAAAAATACACGTTTTCGTTCAGCGCCGAAGGCTTCTGCTTCAAGATGCTCCTTGAATCGGGACAAGGCGACTGCTACTCTCTCTCGACGCTCTACTACCTTCTGGCGCGCGCTGTCGGTATAACAGACACAGACGTAGGCTTCATGACGTCTCTTCTTGGTCATTTATTCAACTGGGTCAAGGTGGAAGGCCAGAAAGAGCCGCTATGGGTTGACCTGATGGAGGGCGACTGGGACACTATTCTGAGAGAGAACCAGAGGAAAGGGGGGGTTAGGTCCCGATCTATCCAGATAGATCCTAAACTGGTAGCGTTTGAGGTCCTTTTAAACTATTTCAGCTCCTCATCAAAATACAGGGACTTCGAGAGATTCACGAAGCACGCCCAAAACTTGAAAGAAGCCTTCAAAACCCTCAAAAACGAGAGCGACTATCCCGAATTAATGCGCGAACTATGCCTGAGGCTTATAGGCCGGTATTCCGAATGGTCAAAACAGCCATCCGGAGAATACAAACAAACTTCCCTGGAGGAGATAAAGAGACTGGAGGCCGATAAAGAAAAATGGGACGACATCCGCAGGGGCCATATAACCTGGAAGGGCGGCCCGGGCGCCTCGTATCATGTTCGCTCAGACGAGGAAGCCGAATACGACATCCACAGCCTTGTCCTGACCCTTGCATCCCTGAACAGCGAGCATTTGCCGGAGGACGTTCTGCGGGAGATAGCCGAAGCCTATGGAATAGATGTAGCGGGACTCGGGGATGAAAAGATGTGGCTGCGGATAAACTCGGTCCTTAATCAAAAGCTTGCCAGTCTTGCCGCAAGCAGCCCGGAGATTGTTTCCCAGGAGTTTGCAGAGGTCGAATCCCTTCTCAAGGAAAAAGACTTTAGCGCCGATGTGAGGAAGCTGGACCTTGTCAGGAAAGGCCTCCTGGAAGCAGGATTGAAGAAATACGAAATGATGAGGGCATTGGACTTTCGATACGAGGATGTGAGGAAAGTCGTTGAAAGATTCCTGTGGGATACTTCCTTGAGAATTGACGACAGCGCCGAAGTAAAAGCTGCGGTCCTCGCGGACTGGATGATGTCTCAAAGGTATGGCGGGAATTACTCCTTCGGCCCGGATTACCATGTCAAGGACCTCTTAAACGAAGGGAAGGGCTCATGCATCGCTTTGCTTACGCTATATAAATTCCTGGCACAGGAAATAGGCCTCGAGTTCGAGTACATGCTCCTGGGGGAACACTGGGTCGGCAGGGTCAAAGTGGATGAGAATAGATATGTTTTCATAGACCTGCTTGAAGACTCATACGATAAAAGGGTACAAAAAGCAGAAGAAAGCAAGCATTATGCTCAGGCAGTTTATGTTGAAGATGACTTAGTAACAGAAGACATATTGTTGAGGGAATATGATAAGAATGGCGATTACCCAAATGCGGAGGAATACGCAATAAATATCATAGAACAATACGGCCAAAAGCTGTCTGAGGGCAGATATGAATATCTCCCGGTATTAAATCATTACCGCCTATTTATCGCAGACACATACGCGTCCTGGGCAAAGTCTGATCCAAAAGGAAATTATTTCAAGGGGTATTTGAGCAATGCAGTAAAATACTACGAGACGATTTCCAAGGATTCCGAATACCTTCACGATCCGGGCCTCTGGATGAGAAAAGGCGATGCCCTCGCAGACTTAGGGGAGTATGAGAAAGCGACCAAGGCATACGGCGAAATCGTAACCATCGCCTTCAGCGGGGAAGCCCATAAAGTCAACGGAGTATGCGAAAAGCCGGAGAAAGAGGTTCCGGTTGCCGACGATGTGTATTTGAAGGAGGCAAGGAAAAAGATAATCAGAATAAGCGCACTGCGTAATCCATCCCAGAGATGGAAAGCGAATTATCCGGAAGGTAGAGACGGCTCGGACATCATCGAAGGCGGCATCATGACCCCGGAAAGGAACCTCGAAAAGGTCAAGGCGATAATCGAATCAGGCGAATCGGCCGAGCTCCGGGGCGGACACGTATACAGCCTCATCATAAACCGGCAGGCCTTTGCGGAAAAACACGGGAGCTCTGAAGAGATCGACAATATATTGAAATGGATCGCCTCGGTAAATCCTATCCTCGCTGCAAGGGTGATCCAGCGGCTTGATTTTGCCAATCAGGTTCATTGGGCGGGGGCTATGGTGCTTGCAGGCGAACTCTTGTTCAAGAACGAAAGACTTCTGAGGCAAAGCGTAAAGGGATATGTGGAAAGCCTGAAGGACAAGACGGCCGACCCGATGAAAACCGACCTTATAGCTCATCTGTATAAAACGAAAGAATGGGAAACCATAGGTGCAATAAAAGCCTTACTGGGAGAGGGCTCCGGGGAACGCGTACCTTCAAGCGAAAAATTCATTTCAATGAGGCTTGAGGAATACGAGGAAGCAGGGATGATAGATATTAAGAGAATAAAAAACACTAATCTTGTTAAAATTAGCGAAAATACCCGTCAGGACGTAATCGATGCGGCCGCAGGGATTTTGTTCGCCTCCGGCGCTAGGGCTTTAACCCTGCCTGCCGGAAAAAGCATTGCTGCCCCGTCCCAGGACCAGCCGCCAAAGATGGACTGGCAGGGGGATGTTATTGCCGTCGTCAAAGAGCTGTCCGCATCGAAAGGAAAGACGGACCGGGGGGCGGCCATTTCAGTAGGCGCAAAAGAGATAGCCGACGCTCTGGCGAATAAAAAAGGCTGGGATACTTCGGATAAGGAGAGGCTTGAGAAGGTCTCAAGGCTTTGCATGATATTATCCGACGACGTTGCAGCCGACGGGAGGAGAAAGCTGGATAAGAAGGACGCAGGTTACCGGATAGCTGAAGCAAAAAACGATAAACCGGTAAAGGCACCGGCGAACGTGCAAGAAAAAGAAGCGACAGCTATATCCACGAATAAACCAGAACTGACGGATGAGTATTACAAGCAATTATTGGTAGACGTTCATCAAAAATATGGAAGTATAAACTCCTGGCTCCTGTTCAAAGAGGATCGCAAAGCCGGCAAGGAATTATTCAGCAGGCTGGACCAGAAAGAGAAATACGGCTACACTGACTTTGCGGACGCGGTCCGAAAACTCAGCGGACTGACCGTGACCAAGGGCAGTTCGCTAAAAAAGCGGGATACAACCAAATATGGAGAAAACAGTGTAGACAAGAGCAAGGAAGGTAACGGAACCGCAGGCGGCGGCGAATCGCATCGGATATCCCCTGACTACGGCGAGGAAGCTTTCGGGATCGGACCGGGAGAAAAGGCCAGGAGAAAACACGGGATCGGGAAGGCTCCGTCCAACGTTTATTTCATCGACAGAATAAACCAGGAGCCTGATTACACCAAGTTTGGAAAGACCGGATTAAGGGGTATGATCGAGGGGTTGGATGAATTCAAGGAATTAAAGCTCCCAAACGACCTAGAAGACAAACTGCTTGATGCGATCGTATACTCCGCAGGAACCAATGGCATCGGGAAGGTAGGCGTGGTCCGGCTAAAGCTGACCGGCGAGGAAAAAGAAGCCATCAAAAAGGCGGGTGGAGTCTTGGGGCGGATCAATCCGGACAAAGACGACGGAGAATACTCGTATCATCTGCCGGCTAAACTCTCGACCGCGTTATTCAAAAAGATCGAGGAGGAAAAGCCAGGTCCATATATGATTGATAAGGCCGGACCGCGTGATGGCAGACCAGATATGAAGGCCGGTTTTGAAAAGGTTATAAAAAAATATATGCTCTATACCAATGATCTCAAGAAACTTGAAGGCCTTGACACCTTTGAAAGAGCGCATATACTTGCCGAATGGACCATCACAGAGACAGGGTATCGGTTCCTAGAGGATAAGCGAAGCGCTGATCATTTGTTCTCCGAAGGAACAGGCGATTGCTGGGCTTTGGGGTCCCTAAGCTCGAAGATGATGAGGGAGCTCGGGTACAGAAACGTCGTTTACCGACTACACGGAGACCATCTTTATGTGCAGACTGACATTGAAGGTTCAAAGGACAAAGTATGGATCGACTACACAAAAGAACATCCATTCCGTTGCAGAATGGTTTCTCCATTAGACATAAGCAGGTATATGGATTCCTTTGTCGTGCCTGATAGGATAATAGAATCAGAAATACAAGCCTTCGAATCATATAAATCCAAAGATTACTTGCGATCGATAAAAGAATCAGATGAAGCCATTAAAGACTATCTGGCGATTGTTTCTGAAGATAATCGTCTGGGAGTAGATTTCAGGCTTATGTGCCTCTATGATCAAGAGGCAAATGCCTATTTGTTGCTTGCTGAAGCCGAAAACTCCGACAGAAAGACAGGGTATTACAATAAGGCCTGGGAATGCATCAAAAAAATAGAGGGATTTGAATACAAGGAAAAGCTGTATCATGAACTCTTAAAAGAGAAACTTAACCAGATAGATCAGGCTACTGCCATACTTAAAAATAAAATTCGGGAAAATAAGAAAGAGAGCAAGATAGAAAAAGGAGATAAATACGAGGGCGAAGTAGATGACCTTAAGGGCAGGAAGCGTGGGCGGGCGTTCTGGGAGGCGGCTCACACATTCCAGGAATCGGACGTAGGCGGCATCTATTCAAGTACGAATTTTCCGGGCGTGGAGGACTATGTCAAAGAGTCTTTTGAGAAATACGCCCCCCGGAAGGGAGTGTGGCTGGACTTAGGCGGAGGGAGCTCAGGGCTCCTGACACGAATAGGCAAAAAACTAGGCCATGCCGGCGAGGAATACAATGTCGACATATCAAAGATAGCCGCGGAACGCTCAGGATATGACGGCATAGGCAATATCGTAAGCGACGCCGAGAGGCTTGGGATAAAAGGCGGCAAGGCTTCGACCGTCTCTGCAGGCTTCGTCTA
>CAIYYO010000271.1 GCA_903930485.1 Methanobacteriota archaeon | reverse complement strand
TAGAGCCGACGGAATTCGACGAGCAGAAGGTCGCGATAAGCAAGCTGAATGAGATCGTCCCGAATTCTTCCGCGAAGCTCGTGATAGTCGATTCAATAACCGTTCTGTACCGCCTTGAAGAGGATCAGGATATAAAAGACTACGGACGGCAGCTTGCAAAGCTCCTGAGAATTTCGAGGAAATACGACATACCGGTCCTCATAACCAACCAGATATATACGGACATAGACTCCGGTAAAGTCGTGCCCGTGAGCGGCGACGTGATACGGTACTGGGCCAAGATAAGCATCGAACTGGAAAAGAAGGATAGTGCGCGGGTTGCGATATTGCGCAAACACAAGTTCCTGCCGGAGAACATGCGCATGGAATACAGGATAACGCAGGCGGGGATGGCGTCGCTGGGAGTAAAGTATCCCGAAGCTGAGGAGGCAGGGTCGGTTTAAGATTTAATATGGCGTCGGATGTTCATTTGAGGTTTTTCGGCAGGCTCTTCGCGGCTCTTGCTTATCTGCTTTTGTTGCTGACCTGGATAGGGCTATTAGTTGACCTCATAGGATACTTCCTTATGACGGACAAATACGTCAAGTTCCATTCAGGCCAGGCTTTTTTGCTGGGTGGGGTAATCACCATAATAGAACTGTTGTTTGGCGCAGTAATCTTCTTTGGCCCAGCTGTAGACACAGCATATTACTATTTTCTCTATGCCTTCTATGCGTTGACTGCGATAATCTACATCGGATGCGCGATCGCGGCCTTTGGGGGAAGGGATTTCAGGATACCGGTGGTTTCAAAATTTTTGAGTAAATAATCTCGGAAAGAAAAGCTCTAAATTTACCAGCTCAGCCCCTCGTAGTCTACGTCTTTCCGGTTCTTCACGATATTGCGCCCGTCGATCACGACTTTCTTCTTCATCCCCGAGTAGTCGAGTTCCCTGAATTCGTCCCAGTCCGTGACCACGAGCGCTACGTCGGCATCTTTGAGGGCCCCGGCCGCGGTTTCTGAGTAGCCGATCTTTCCGCCGTATGCCTTTTTCGCGTTCTTCCCGGCCTGCGGGTCATACGCGACGACGAAGGCACCTTCTTTCAGCAGGAGGTCGATCACCGGGAATGCTGGCGTGTCCCGCGTATCGTCGGTTCCTCCTTTGAAGGCCAGTCCCAGGACCGCGACTTTTTTGCCCTTTAGCGGGCCCGTCTTCTTTTTTGCGAGCTCTAGCATCTTCTTCGGCTGATCGGCGTTGACGTCCGAGACCGCATTAAGCAGGCGCGGCTCGTACCCTAACTTCTTTGATTCGTATTTCAGTGCGTCCAAATCTTTTGGAAAGCAGCTCCCGCCCCAGCCCAGGCCCGAGCTCAGGAAATAAGGCGAGATCCTGTGGTCCAGGGAGATCCCTTTGGCTACGTCGTATGTATCGATCCCAAGTATCTTGCAGATGTTTCCGATCTCGTTTATGAAGGAGATCTTCGAAGCCAGGAAGGCGTTTGATGCGTATTTTATCATCTCCGCGGTCTTTATGTCGGTCTTGAATTGCGGGCTGTCGAATCCTGAATAGATGCCTGAGACGATGTCTTCAGACTTTTTATCCGTCGAGCCTATCACTATCCTGTCCGGCTTCCTGACGTCTTCCACGGCTATGCTCTCGCGCAGGAATTCCGGGTTGGTTGCGACCCCGTAGCCGATGCCTGCCTTCTTGCCCGAGGATTTTTCAAGAAGCGGGATAAGCTCTTCATGCGTCGTTCCAGGGAGGACTGTGCTTTTTATTATGACGGTGTGGTATGCCTTTTTTTCCTTCAAGGCTTTGCCGGTTTCTTCGACGGCTTTTTTTACGTAGGCGAGGTCCAGCGATCCGTCGCTTCTTGATGGGGTGCCGACGCATATGAACGTGGCGTCTGTTCCGAGCACTGCAGCATTCAGGTCCGTCGAAGCCTTAAGATTTTTTCCGACATGTTTTTTCAGTATCTCCTCGAGGCCTTTCTCGTAGATGGGGGACTTTCCTGAGTTGATCAAGTCTACCTTCTCTTTCACGATGTCCACGCATACTACATTGTGGCCCTTCTCCGCAAGGCCTGCGCCCGTGACGAGGCCGACGTAACCTGTTCCGATGACTGATATGTTCATTCTGCTTTAGCCGTTGTTATGTCTATTTATACGTCTAGACCAATAAATTTAGGGTATCAGCCTGAAATGGAATTAAAGCCTGTAAAGGTCGTTGAAAAGCCCTGGGGCCGGGAGATATGGCTTTCAGTCGAAAAAGAATACGCTGGAAAAATCCTTGAGATAAAGAAAGGCTTCAGGACGAGCCTCCAGTACCACAAAAAGAAGAAGGAGAGCATATACGTGCACTCCGGCGTTCTGAACCTTATCTGCCCGGAGAAAGAGATCCTGATAAAGAAGGGGGGATGCGTGACCCTGAACCCCGGAGACCGGCACAGGCTGGAAGCAAAAGAAGACCTTGTTCTGATAGAGATAAGCACGCCGGAGCTTGACGACGTCGTCAGGCTGGAGGACGATCATGGACGGAAATAAAGCTACAATAGTTGTTGGAGGACATTTCGGAGATGAAGGGAAGGGAAAAGTCATATCATATCTGGCGACAAAAGACGAGCCCGACATCGTGGCTCGTGCGGGCGTCGGGCCCAACGCCGGGCACACTATCTACAAGGACGGGAAGGAATACGGTCTAAGAATGGTGCCCTGCGGTTTCGTGAACCCTGGCTCAAAGCTCTTAATCGGGGCCGGAGTCCTTGTCGACGTGGAATGCTTCCTGAGAGAAGTCAAAACCACCGGGACACAGGGACGCATTTTTCTGGACAAGAGGTGCGCGATAATCGAGGCAAGGCATAAAGAACAGGACTCCTCGAATAAATACCTCAAGGAGAAAGTAGGCACTACGGGCAGCGGATGCGGGCCGGCAAACGCCGAACGGGCGAACCGGACGATAAAGCTTGCGCAGGAGATGCCCGAGGTTTCAAAGTACATCGCTGATGTGCCGTTGGAAGTCAATACCGCGCTGAAAGCAGGTAAAAATGTACTTATCGAGGCAAGCCAGGGGTTCGGCTTATCGCTTTTCTACGGAACCTACCCCTTCGTGACGTCGAAAGACACGTCGGCCAGCATGGCTGCGACCGACATAGGCGTCGGGCCGACGAAGATAAAAGACGTGATAGTCGTATTCAAGGCATATACCACGCGAGTGGGCGCAGGGCCGATGGAGCATTACATCGACGAGTCTTCGATAAAAGACTATCCACTATGGCAGGAGGTCCTCGAAGAAGCGAAGAAGAAAGGCCTTACCGGAGCAGTCAACGAAATACTCTCGAAACACCTCGGCGAAAAAGGCACGGTCACCGGAAGGTCGCGCAGGGTCGGAGACTTCGACTACGGGCTGGCGAAATACTCTTCCATGGTCAACGGCGCAACGCAGCTGTGCATCACATGCCTGGACAAGATATTCCCCGAATGCAAGGGAGTGAAAGATTACGGCAAACTCTCGCAGAGAGCCAAAGACCACATAAAACGGATAGAGAAAGAGGTAGGCGTCAACGTTACGATGATATCTACCGGACCGAATCCCGAAGACATGACCGACCTGCGGAAGAAATAAATCAATGCATGACGTTCTCTGTAATAGGCGCAGGGCCGATCGGCAGCATCGCGGCAAAACTTTGCGCAAGGGAGCATGAGACTTTCATCTATGAGTCGCAGAAGAACGATTCCCGGCGCGTCCAATGTTCCGGTTTGTTGTCCCGTTCAGGACTGGGGAGGATAGGCGTCGACCCGGCCGCGGCTTCTTCTAAGCGATTCGTCAGGAACAGCGTCAGAGGTGCAAGAATATATTCTCCGTCGGGAATTCTTCTGGAAATAGACGGCGGAAAGGATAAAGCTTACGTCGTAGACCGGAGGGAATTCGATAAACGCCTCCTTGAGGAAGCCGTCGATACCGGCGCCGTTCACGTCGAGAAGAATGTCGGTTCTCGTGAACTGGCGGATATACGGAAGCGTTCCGATAAGCTGATCCTTGCGACCGGGACCAACTACAACCTCCATAAAACCTTAGGCTTGAACGTCCCGAAGAGGTTCCTGTACGGGGCCCAGTACGAGATGAGGCTTGAATGCGATAACGATTACGTTGAGATGTACCTCAACGTTCCGGGATTTTTCTCATGGATCATTCCCGCTGGCGACTCGTGCCGTATAGGATTATGCGCCGGGACTAATCCAGTGCCTTACCTTGACTCGTTCGTTGCCAGACTGGAAAAAGATGGACGGGTCCTTGACAAAAAAATCCTGGACAAGAATTACGGGATCATACCGGTCTACGATCCTCGCCTGAGAACGCAATATCCTGGAATAAGCCTGGTCGGGGACGCCGCGGGCCATGTCAAAGCCACGACCGGCGGGGGCATAATACTCGGAGGCGTTGCCGCAGGCTACGTTTTAGAAGAGCATTACGAAAAGAAGTGGAGGCATGCGGTCGGCGGTGAACTGCGTAGGCACCTTATCATCCGGCGCCTGATAGACCGGCTCTCTGACAAAAGCCTGGACAAACTGATGAGCCTTCTCAAAGAAAACAAAGAGATTATCGAGAAAAGAGGTGACATGGACACGACGGCGGACCTGCTTGTCGGTCTTGCGGCGAGCCCACGCTTTTTGGGCAAGCTTATGCTGCAGGCGCCCGCTTATTTACGCGATTTCCTGGACAAATAAGGGATCCTCCGTCTTCCATCTCTCGCTGCTGACCTATTTATTATACTTCGCTTAATATTTAGTGATGCGAACATTTGGGGGATCAGATGGCCAGTCCGGCTTAGACTTGATTGCAACCTATGGATGGGTTGTTTTGGTGGCTATTGGCGGCTCTTTGGTTCTTTCTCAGATGGGTACTTTTAATCCTTCCCAGTGCGGCAAGAGTTTTCTCGGGTTTTCCCAGGTTGTGCCGGTCGATTGGACGGTTTATATCGGGACTGACCAGATGGTCGTTTCCGTGCAGGTCGTGAATTGGGCTGGCGACGACGTCGAGGTCGATAATCTGTCCGCGTCATTCGAGGATTTGAGTTGTACGGGCGATGCGAGCGTGGTTCTTGAGCCGGGCAATAAGTCCACTTTTACCCTGAATTGTACCGGCTCCAAGGGGAAGAATTACCGTCACGGTGATTGTTACAACGTTCATTTAGACATCAATTACCATAACCTTGCTTCCGGCAATTTCGACGACAGTCAGGGAAAGATCCGCGGGGTTTTTGAGGAGTTTATAGCTACGACTTCTACCACGACGTCTACGACTCTAGCTTCTACGACGACTACGACTTCGACTACGACAACTCTTTGCGCCTTTGACAGCCAATGCCCGTTCTGTCAGAAATGCGTCTCGGGCTTCTGCGCTAATGAAGGCACTACCGAGGATTCGAAGAACGAGTGCCCGGGAGCCTTCGGAACTTGTGCCGGCCCTTTCTGTAACGGCGCTGGCGCATGCCAGTACCTCGCGGCCGGCAAGCAGGGATGCGGGGCGTGCCAGTACTGTACGGGCTCAAGTTTCGGCTGTGCCAATGTCGGCGCCGGTTCCGATACTTATGATGATTGTCCAGGGGCCTTTGATACATGTGCTGGAGCCAACTGTAACGGCGCCGGTGCCTGCCAGTTTTTGGGTGCCGGGAAGCAGGGTTGTGGCACATGCCTGTATTGTACAGGGAGCGGTTTTGCATGCTCGAACATGGCGGCGGGTTCTGATACTTACGGCGATTGTCCCGGGGCATTCGGCGCGTGCGCGGATACGAATTGCGACGGTGCAGGCGCGTGTCAGTACTTATCCGGTGAGCAGTCCTGCGGAGTCTGCCAGACATGTACCGGTTCCGGCTACGCTTGTAGCCTTGTCCCTTTAGGCCAGGATCCCAACAATGATTGCGCGGCTAACTGGAATGGTTGTTCCGGGAGTTGCGTCAAGACCGGCACGGATGGTAACTGTAATGGTGCCGGGGTATGCAACGTCGGCGGGGCTTCGGCGAATTGTTCTTCGAATACTACGTGTTCTGCGGGTTCTTGCGTTTATTCCGGTTCCTGCGGTTCAAGCGGCGTGTATTGTTCGACCCAATACCGTTTCCAGGACAGTTACCGGTGTGACGGGGGCGGCGTCTGTTCGTTCGTGAGCTCGTCGACCAATTTGCAGGACTGTGGTACGAGTTATTGGGGCGGCAATTACCAGTGTTCTGGTCAGCAGCCTCAGAGGCAGTACTTTACTCTTGGCTGTTCGTCGGGTTCGTGCACGAATGTCTCTTCTTGGCAGAATAACGGGTCGGCATGCACCGGCGGGGAAAACAGCAGATGCGTCGGCGGGTCGTGCGTTAATCAATGCTCTAACGGATTGGACGACGACGGGGACGGCTACACGGATGGCCAGGACACGGACTGCGGCGGATGCGGTCAATGC
>CAIYYO010000270.1 GCA_903930485.1 Methanobacteriota archaeon | reverse complement strand
TAACATAAGCGCTGGCCCGCTGCTGGGTTATGCAGTCGCGGTCGAGAACCAGACATGCGCCGTGCGGTTCTGCAAGTGGAACAAAGACTTCCCGTGGGCCAACACCTTCGCGAACTATTCGTTCAACGGGGTATTGACGCCCGGCGACTCGCTTGCCAAGAAAATAGGCATAATGGTCCCATACGGAACGTACACCAGCACCAAGACCGGCCAACTGACCGCGATAGCGATAGGTGCTCCATAGTCCAGTCTGAATCAGACTGGATTTTATTTATTACTTTTTTGTTTAGGAGTTTGAGGAGTAAATGTTTGGAGGAATAAAAATGGAAGAAGAGATTATGGAAGTAGACAGGGCGATACTGGGCGCGATAAAAGAAAACAAGGCGCCGTTGTCTACATACGGGATAGCAAAAGGCGCCAACATCTCCTGGTCGACGGCTAACACTCACTGCTACAAGCTGAAATCCATGGGCGTGATAAACGCGAAGAAGGAGTCCAGGTTTGGGCAGAGCAAGGTGCTGTGGCAGATCGGGCGATAAAGGCGCCCGGCCTTTCTCCGGTTTTTTATTAACGACCGGTTTTTTCCCGCCCGCTTTTTTTTTAGTTTCATTCTTTTTCTTTTGTTTCCATTTTTAAACAAGCAACATGGCCCCTAAAGACTTGCACGAAGCCATAGTAGAGCATAACCGGAAGCTGGGCGAGGTCAAGCGGGAGATGAAGAAGGTCATACTGGGCCAGGACAAGATCATCGACGTAATCCTCAAGTGCGTTATCTGCAACGGCCACGCCCTGATAGAAGGCATACCCGGGATAGCGAAAACGCTTCTCGTCGTGGTCCTCAGCGAGACGATAGACGGTGCCGAGTTCCAGAGGATACAGTTTACGCCCGACCTGCTCCCGACAGACATAACAGGGGTCACGGCATACGACAAAGACCGCGGGTTCTATACGGTACGGGGGCCGATCTTCGCCAACATCGTCATAGGCGACGAGATCAACAGGACTCCTCCTAAGGTGCAGTCCGCGATGCTTCAGGCCATGCAGGAGCGAGAGGTGACGATAGGTAAGGAGACTTTTCCCCTGCCGAGGCCCTTCATAGTTCTCGCGACCCAGGACCCGTTGGAAAAACGGGGCGTGTACCCGCTTCCTGAAGCCCAGGTGGACCGTTTCTTTTTCAAGCTTAACATGACGTATCCTTCCAAATCCGACGAGAAGGAGATAATCGAGCGCAACCTCCAAGTGAAGAAGCTGGAGGAATTCAACGTTAAACGGGTCATCAACATTGATACAATCCTCGACATGCAGAAAGTCGTAAAACAGATATACGTCTCGGAAGAGATAAAGAAATATATCGTGCACATCGTGAACGCTACGAGGCGGCCCGACGACTACGGCATAAAGGAAGGCAAGTTCATACAATGGGGCGGGTCTCCGAGGGCGTCGATCAACCTTTCCCTTGCGGCGAGGGCGACGGCTTTGATGAACAACCGTTCCTTCGTCATCCCTGAGGACGTCAGGGCGATATCGCACGACGTCCTAAGGCACAGGGTCATACTCAACTATGAAGGCAAAGCGAAAGGCGTCAACACCGACCAGATAGTGGACGCCATAATAGACAAGGTGCCGGTCATTTGATCGGATTCGAAAAATGGAACTAGATGCGAAGGTAGAGCAGTATAACAACAAGCTCCAGGAGGTGAGGGACGAGATAAAGAAAGGCCTCGTCGGACAGGACGAGATAGTCAACACCACGCTGAAGGCCATCATATGCAACGGGCACATCCTCTTCGAATCGGTTCCCGGCCTTGCGAAGACCTTCCTGGTCCGGCTTATTTCCTGCACGATAAGTGGGGCGGAGTTCCACCGGATACAGTTCACCCCGGACCTGCTGCCGACGGACATCACCGGAACCACGGTATACGAAGAGACCCGGGGCTTTTACACGATAAAAGGACCGTTATTTTCAAATTTCGTGCTGGCCGACGAGATAAACAGGGCGCCGCCCAAAGTGCAGTCTGCGATGCTTCAGGCCATGGAAGAACGGAAGGTCACTATAGGGAAGGAGACATTCAACCTGCCGGAGCCGTTCTGCGTCCTCGCGACCCAGAATCCGATCGAGCAGGCAGGTGTTTACCCTCTGGCTCTCGCGCAGATAGACCGGTTCCTTTTCAAGGTCTACGTCGACTACCCTAAAGAGAACGAGGAGATCAACGTCCTGGACCAGAACGTCGACGTGAAACGGATCGAGGACTTCGGCATAAAACAGGTCCTCAGCGCCCAGGAGATCATCGATATTCAGTCGCTCGTCAAGGGCATCGGCATATCCGACGAGGTAAAACAGTACATCATGGAGCTCGTCGATGCGACGCGTAATCCGGTCAAGTTCGGGATAAAGGAGAGCAGTTTCGTGGAATGGGGTGCGTCGCCGCGGGCGTCCATAAACCTGGCGCTTGCGGGAAAAGCGACAGCGCTCATGAACGGAAGGACGTACGTGCTTCCGGAAGACGTCAGGGACGTTTCACACGAAGTGCTCAGGCATAGGATACTTCTGAGCTACGAAGGCAAGGCTCGCGGCGTCAGCACGGACAAGATCATAAACTCCATAATAAACAAGGTCCCAGTCATCTGACTGGCATGAGGGAGCGGAGTTGAAAGAATGGCGATGGAAATAAACTACGTCGACGAGCTGATGCAGGAGGTTGATGCGAACATCAAGGAGCTCTCCGAGGTATTCAAATTCCTTTTAAAATATAACCAGCTGTTCAGAGGCTCGGGGGTGGAGTTCGCGGGCCTGCGTGATTACATACAGGGCGAAGACGACGCCACGAGGATAGACTGGAAGTCCAGCCTGCGGGCGAATAAGTTGTATGTGAAGCAGTACGAGGAAGAAAAGAACCTCGACATATACATCCTCGTAGACAGCTCTTCTTCGATGCTTTTCGGGACGCAGGAGAAGCTGAAAAGCGAGTACGCGGCCATAGTCGCGGGCAGCATAGCCTTTGCCGCGATAGATTCCGGCGACGCCGTCGGCTTCGGGATGTTCGCGGACAAAGTGCATGCGAGCATGCCTCCCGGAGGAGACATAAGCCAGTACTACATGATCCTGAAGAGCCTCGTCGACCCACAGTTCTACGGCGGACCGTGCGACTTCAAAGGCGCGCTTTCCTACGTGCTCAACTCGATAAGCGAAAAGACGGCGCTTTTCATAATATCCGATTTCATCGGCATAGGCGAGGACTGGAAGGACCCGCTCAAAGCGGTCTGCGGGAAACTGTACGGGGTCTTCGGGATAATGATACGGGACGTCGTCGACTCCAAGCTCCCGGAAGGCGTCGGCAACATGCGCCTGTCGGACCCGTTCTACCCGGACAACGCGATGCTCGTCAACCTCGACCACGCCAAAAGGGAATACGACCATGAGGCGCTCATCAGGGAGAAAAAGATCGAGAGCGAGTTCACGAATTCAGGGGCCGGATTCATCAAGGTTTACACTAACCAGGCCTTTGCGACTCCGCTTGTGAAGTATCTGCAGCTGATGCAGGAGCACTGAAAGATGGACATCACCTATTCGTACAAATACCTGGACCTGTTCGTCGTGCTGTTCGGCTTAGTGTTCATCATATTTTTTGTCTCCAAGAGGTTCGCCCGCCAGCGCACCATGCGTTTCGGGAACTTCGAGGTCCTGGAGAAGATATACCACCCGAAGAGGTTCCAGATAGCGTTCATACCCCTGATCCTGAGGCTCGTCGTCATCGTTCTCATAGTCCTCGCGATATCTGACCTGCAGATAGTCCAGCAGGGCTTTGTCTCGAACACGGATTTCGTGCTTGCCATCGATACGTCTTCTTCGATGCTTACGCCGGACTACGAGCCTGACCGCCTCGCGCTGGCCAAGAAAACCACGATAGAATGGCTGGCGAAGCTAAAAGACACGCGGATCGGCGTGGTCACTTTTGCGGGCAATGCGTATACGCAGACTAAGCCCATCGACGACCTTGAGCTGGTTTCGGGCATCGTCGACCGGATAAGCCTCGACCAGCCTGCCGGGACTGCGATAGGGGAGGCGTTGATCACTTCTTCGTCTATACTCCACGGGACGGACAGGAACAAGACCATCATACTCATAACCGACGGCAGGAACAACATAGGGGTGAATATAAGCGATGCCCTGCGGTCGGTCAAGAACGAGAAGATAAAGATAATAGCTATCGGGATAGGCAGCAACGAGAACGAGGACGTGACGGTCCCCACGGAGCTTATAGGTCTGAATGCGACGGCGGCCGACGTTTCCGGGCTTGACGAGGACACCCTGAGATATCTTGCGAACGAGACCGGGGGCAAGTATTTCCCGATACACGACGCTCAGTCGTTCAAGGCGGCTTTCGATTCCGGCGTCGAGACTAAGAACGTGACCCAGGAAGTCAAGACCTACCTGCTCATCGCGGCATGCATAGTCCTACTATTCGAATGGGCGTTCGAGATAACCAAGTACCGCCCGATACCGTAGAAGTATATTAACACGATAGTATCATTCTATAAACAAGATGGCGGATGAAGCGGCGTTGCAGGAGGCCGGGAAGCAGGCCGGCGGCGGAAGCGGTGGCGAAAAAGCGAAGACCGTAGCCGATATCCTGAAAGACGCATACGATAATAAAATCATAGGAAAGGAGGAATACGATTCCGCCGTGTTCAAGCTCCTCAAGCGCGAAGTTACCGGCGACAACGACCCTGCGTCGGTGACCGAGTTCAAGATATACAAGAACGGCGGCCATATAGAGATGGTGCTGGAAAAGGGGGAAGTCGACATACCCACGAACTCCAACATCGAGGTGAGGAAGGGCGACGGGTGCATATCCATCAGGAACATGAACTCTTCCGAGCCCGTGGACGAGGGGAAGGTCGCAGAGATAAGGTCGGAGATATCGGCGCTGTCCAAAAGCCTAGGCTCCGCGGCCCCGGAGAAAAAAGACGTCTTCGATTCTTCGGAGCTTGAGAAGATCGAGACGGAGTTCAAATACATGGGCGGACCCCAGGACGACACGACCATCAGGAACGAGACCAGCACCTTGAAAGAAGACCTCGAGCTGATCGACCTACGCCGGGAGTTCCAGGAAAAGGAGGATGATGCGGCCGCGGAGCCGGAGGTCAAGGAGGAAGAAGAGCCGGGACTATTGGACGGGATCCTGGACAGGGTTTCCCGGCTGACCGGCAGACTGTCGACGGAAGGCAAGGATACGAAGCTGCGCAGGATGTCTCTCGAGAACCTGGGCAAGATCAAGGAGATAAAAGACGAGAGGCGTGCGCTCATCGGCGTGGCGTACGTGCTGAAGCAGTTCCTCGAGGTCAGGTTCGACATCAAAAGAGAAGTCACTTATCACGAGCTGGTAGACGAATTGAAGACGAGAGACATCGACCGCGAGCTAAAGGAACAGCTCATGGATTTCTTCAAAAGGATGCCGGTGATGATGTACGCCCACGTGCCGCTGAACGAGAGCATGCCCAAGGCCTATAACATCGCAGAGAAAACGATAAACAAGCTAAGCGCAGGCGCAGAATGATCTCCAAGACTTTTTTTACGGCTCTCCTCGCCCTGATAATGCTCGCGCTCCTCGTAAGCCTGAGAGAAAAGGCGAGAAGGAAGAATTCCCGCGCCGGATCCAAGGCATAAAATGTACTCCAAAGAGTATGTCCGAAGGACCCTCATGAAAGGCAGGGACCCTGTGAAAGAGGGATTCTACCGGACCCACGTCCTCGGCATGGTGGCATTCCTTCTAGTTTCCGTGATCGCGGCTCCGCTTATCCACGAGCTGGCGCACATGGCGGTCCTGGAGCAGTACC
>CAIYYO010000269.1 GCA_903930485.1 Methanobacteriota archaeon | reverse complement strand
TATTCCGTGGATCTGCAGGAGTTTTCCCATGACCGTGCTCTCGCCGCCAGGGATGATCAATGCGTCCAAATGCCTTACCTCATCGCAGGTTTTGACCGCGGACACGGTCCCGGCTATGCCTTTCTTTTTCAGCGCGGCCTCAGTCACCGAGACGTGCTCTTCTACGTCGCCCTGCAGCGACAAGACTCCTATCCTAATCATTCGTCCAGGCCTCATTTTGTCTGTTTCTCCTTGCGATGCGTCGCGTCCGGTCCATGAAAATCATGGTGGTCGTGCTCTATGAAATTAGGATCAGGGCCTGCCGTGAAGTGATGCGATTGGTCGTCGTGCTCCGAGGGCGCGTGCGAGCGATGGTCGTGCGTTATGTTTGAATCAGTCTTTGATGGAAGAAGAGAATGGGCGTGTCCAGCATCCCCCGAAGCATTTTTTCCATGGGCGACGTGTGTATTGTGCCCGGCATGCCCGTTCCCATGGTCCGCGCCGCCTGCGTCGTGATCGTCATCGGCTACGTGGCCGTGTCCGTGGGATTTTTTCGGCCCGCCGACCCTTTCGACATTCAACACTTTTCCTTCCACCTTTGTCACTTGGACGAGGGCGCCCATCTCTATCCTTTCTTCGGCTCCCGAATAAGCCTGGCGGAGTTTCTCCCCGATCTTTACTATGCCGTTCGGTCTGAGCTCTTCTACGACCTTCGCCTTTTCTCCTATAAGGCTTTCGGCTTCGGCCTTTATGGTTTCGAGGTATTGCTTTGATATCCTGTGCGCCGCAAGGACGGAAACGCCAACGAGGGCCGTTGCCAGTCCGAGTACGATGAGGGTTTCTCCGGTATCGAGCGGCAGGAGTGGTTCGGAACTCGCGGTCGTGATACCTATGATTATCGAGAGCAGCCCTGTTATTCCGAAGATGCTTATCCGTGTATGAAAAAGCTCTGCCGTTACAAGGCCGGCGCCGAGGACTATGAGGAATATGCCGAGTGGCGAGAAAAGTATGTTCTCTATGCCCCATAACGTCGCGGCGAACGAAACGAGCGGGATCAGCGCGTAAATCAACAATCTTTTGCTATACTCCCTGCGGTAAACCGCCTGGCCGAGATATGACGTCCCCAAGCATCCTAATAGAAGAAATAAAGCTATCCGGTGCGGGTTGGAGAGCAGGCTGTATGTTTGCTCGGTCAGGGAAGGCGTCGAAGCCTTTATCTCTGCGCCGGACATGTCCAAATCCGTCAGGAGTTCTTCAAAATTCTCAGGGGCGTAATCTATCGCCCTTTTTTCCAGCGCCTCCCTGCCGTTCATTATCCCGTTTTTTGCCACCAGGTCCCGGACGACTCCTGTGTCCTTGTTTTTTCCCTCGGCAAGAGCGATTAAGTACCCCGCCAGCGGCAGAATCGTCTTGTTATCCATCGGCGTAGGCTCCGCCCCCCCGATATACGCCTGCGGGTCCACAGCCGATACGCCGGCCGCCATCACTACGAATGTGCCGGCAGAGAATGCGCCCTCGAATTTCTTTGGGACGTATGCCGCTATCCTTACCTTCGAGCCTATGATGTCTTTCGTAACCTCATGAGTGGCTTTTTCAAGCCCGCCTTGTGTGTTCACCTCTATCAGGACGAGGTCTACTCCTTCTGTTTCGGAATTCTTTATGATCCTGTCGATATATTGAGTCGTCCCTGCATCGACGACGTCGTTTATCTCTGCTACGCGTATGGTCAGCGCCGTTGCCGGTCCTGCGAGAAGCAGCGCCGTGAATACGGCAGCGAGGGCCTTTAGTGTCTTTCCGCATTGAACTGCCTTGCTAGCTTCCATAATTCAGGAATGATGAACGCCGTTGATGTAATCGCCAATATAATAATCCAATCTTTTAAATCCAGAGGGACTGTTTTAAAAATATTTTGGAACCACGGCAGATATACCACCATGAGCTGCAGCCCGATCGATGAAAGGCAGGCGAGTATAAGGTATTTGTTCGAGAACAGCCCGGATCCCAGCAGCGATGACTCTGACCTGCAGGTCAACGCATAAAAAACCTCGAACATGATAAGGGTCGTGAACGCCATAGTAGACGCCTTTAAGGCGTCGGAAGAATTAAAGACAAATAATGTGCCGGCGGCTATCAACGAACCGACCAGCAGGAATTTTATTACGGTGGACTTGTCCAGGATGTTTTTGGAAAATTCTGCAGGCTGCCTTTCCATGATCCCCGGGTCTACGGGATTCCATGCCAGGGCGATAGCGGGCGCAGCATCGGTCAAAAGGTTCATCCAGAGGATCTGGAGCGAAGTCAGAGGGATTTTTGCAAGGAATATCATGGCCAAAAAGATGGCAAGGACTTCGCCTATGTTGCATGAGATCAGGTATTTGATGAACATCCTGATGTTGATGTATATCCCTCTTCCGCTTTTCACGGCTGCCACTATCGATGCGTAGTCGTCGTCTACCAGGACCATCGCCGAAGCCTCTTTTGCGACGTCGGTCCCTGAGAGGCCCATCGATATGCCTACGTCCGCCTTTTTCAGGGCCGGCGCGTCGTTCACGCCGTCGCCGGTCATAGCCACGATGTGGCCTTTGCTCTTCAGGGCGGAGACTATTCTGAGCTTATGCTGGGGCGTCGTCCGGGCATAAACCGTCACGTTGTTCACGACAGAATCAAGCTCTTGGTCGCTCAGCATGTCGAGCTCGGCTCCTGTAAGAGCTCGGTCTCCCTCGCGAAAGATATCCATCTCCCTCGCTATCGCGACCGCAGTCAGCAGATGGTCTCCGGTGATCATGACCGACTTGATGCCTGCTTTCCTGGCGGTCTGCACTGCTTTTGCGGCGTCGAGCCGCGGCGGGTCTATCATGCCTAGGAGGCCGACGAAGACAAGGTCTTTTTCGCCGCCGGATCCGAATGCGATCCCGTCCGGAATTTCCCTGAAAGCAACACCGAGCACGCGCAGGGCGTCTTTGGCGTAGCCGTCGTTTGCGGAAAGTATCCTGCGCCTGTCGGAATCAGTGAGCTTTTTGACCGAGCCGTCCGCGAGGAAAAAAGAGCATAGTCCGAGGATGACGTCGGGCGCACCTTTCGTGTAGGCGACTTTCTTGCCGTCAGGCGTCTTGTGCAAGGTCGTCATCCTCTTTCGCTCGGAGCTGAACGTAAGCTCCGCGATCCTTGGATAATCCCTGATGAGCGACCTGTGAGAAAGCCCTGCTTTGGAGGCAGCGACGATGAGGGCCGCCTCGGTCGGGTCGCCGGATATCTTCCAGCCCGCATCGGTCTTTTCCAGCGACGCGTCGTTTGAGAGGGCGGCTATCCTTAAGAGAAGCTGTAATCCATTGTCTCGGTTATCTAATGGCTTGCCTTCTATGAGGAACTCTCCATCGGGATTGTATCCTTCGCCGGAAACCGTAATGGTTTTGGAGCCGAGCAGGATCCTTCGGACGGTCATCTCGTTCTTCGTAAGCGTTCCTGTCTTGTCCGAGCATATCACCGTAACCGAGCCCAGGGTCTCGACGCATGAGAGCTTTTTAACAATGGCATTCTCCTTCACCATATCGCGCATGCCTTTGGCGAGCGCTACTGTAACGACGGCAGGCAGACCTTCCGGGACTGCGGCCACGGCTAACGCGATCGAGACCATTCCCATGCTTACAAGGAATGTCAGCGATAATTCGGTCGCACGCATGAGGCCTGTTGCGAAGACAATCAAGCAGATAGCCAGGATGATGATGCCCGTCTGTCTGCCGAAAACGTCCAGCTTCTCCTGGAGGGGCGTTTTCTCCGGCTCCATTGACTGGATCTCCTGGGCTATTTTTCCAAGCTCGGTACGCATCCCTGTTCCGGTCACTATTGCCCTGGCTTTCCCGTAAGTCGCATGCGTCCCCATATAAGCCATGTTCCTACGTTCCGCAAGGGGGGCATCAAGAGCCAGGGTCGCAGTGCACTTTTCAACGGGCACGGATTCCCCTGTGAGCGAAGACTCGTCGACCTGGAAATCCGTGACCTCGATGAGCCGCATGTCTGCAGGGATCCTGTCGCCGGCATAAAGCAGCAGGACGTCGCCAGGGACGATGTCTTTGACAGGGATCCTGACTTTCTTCCCGTCCCTCAATGCTAAAGAATCGGCCGAGACCATCTTTTTCAAAGAGTCAAGCTCTTTCTCTGCCCGGTACTCCTGAACGAAGCCAACGACAGCGATGAATA
>CAIYYO010000268.1 GCA_903930485.1 Methanobacteriota archaeon | reverse complement strand
TCGTCGAGTTCTCTCTCACCGTCGGCTTGGGATCGGGTCTTCAGCCCAAGCCGCCCAAAAAATCAGCCCGCCTCACCCATCAATGTCCCGTTCTCCTGGTAGTCTGCAGGAATATCACGTATCTGCGGAAGGGTGCCATGGAATTTGATATTTATCTCTAACTCGTAGAGGTCTCCCTTATTCTTCAGCGCTGTCCCTCCAGAGCATTCGGCATCGACGCTGAAGTTTCCTTCGCTTTCTACTTTGTTGTCTGGTTCATAAATCGCCTTGCAGGATACCTGTGGATCGAGCTTGTCCGAAACTTTTATCTCTTTGATCGTCATCCCCTTCCACAAAAGACAAAAGAAAAGACTTCTAAATTTTCCTGTTGCTCCGTCATAGGATACAGAGCCGCTTTGGGGGCGTGCATTATGAAATCTGAAATCCCCAATATAACAGTTATCCCGCTGTTCTTTGTTTGATATCTTGCCGCAAATCGTTAAGTCTTTATTCTTGATAGAAAATTGCTCATAGCAGTAATCCTTTCCAAAAGACATTTTCCCGCAGTTTGAGGAATCATTTGTCTCGTGTATGAGCTTATCGAGGCATTCTTCCTGTATGGCTTTATCCCGTACCAAAGAGCAGATTATGGACTTGTCGTTTAGTTGTTCTGCTTTGGCGCATGCTTCCTGGAACAGCTTTATATCATTTACTTTCGAGCCCCTGTAACAGGGAACCGAACCGGGTTCTACCGCCGCAGAGCTTCGGGCTTCCTCTTGTTTTACAGATATACTGGTGCCTTTATCGTCTTTTATGTCGTATCCGCCGTCTATGCAATAAGCCACAGTCTCTGTGGTATTGTCAAAGATCGGCTTGCCATAGTTATCCACAGTCACTGAACTCAGGCTCCTGCAGATATTATATGAGACGCTTTTAAATCTCGAATCCTTTTCGTCAGAGTTCATGGAAAAGCAGGTTTCAAAACCATGGCCGCCTGAAGCGCTGTACCCGTAAAACTCATAGTAGAATTCAAAAGTCTTGCCGTCTGCGAATGTTCCCGTGCCAGTCATTCTCTCCCCGCCCCCGATATCGTAGTCGCATTCGATATAACCTATCTCATACGTGTCATTTATCCCATAGAGATAATTGATGCGCTTTACAACTTCTTCTGTCGTTGCGCAGCCTAAATAGGATGAATCACATTCAGAAGAATTTATCTTTTCTGTGGGACTGGCATGCAGCGTTTCGTTCTGAGCTACACTTGATTTCTCAGCGCACCCGGAAAACAGGAAGAGAACTGACAAAGCCAAAAGGAAGCATTCTTTCATGATAGTAAATGGATATAGTTAGATAAAAGAATACATAATGCCGTGTCGGGGGTTTCATATCAATCACCCAGATCCAGTTTATTCTATAAAAATCTGCTACTCCGTCAATCCTCCGCACTAATAACCTTATAAACCATATATCTTATTGATATGGTCAGTGTAGGAGTTTCTAGGAGCCGGCTGGTTTGCCCGTGCGGTAATGGAGAATCTGAAGAAGTTGGTCAACCAGGCGAGTCCAACGAAGAACACGTTATGCTTTGCCCGGATTGCAAGGATAAGTACGTGTATGATCCGAAGTGCATCTGCAGGAATCACAAGGTTGCGATGAGGCCTAGGGGATGGGTTCGGAAGGGCAACTACGACATGGCCGGGACGCTTAATAACAGGTCCATCAATTTATAAGAAACAGATTTAAAAAAAATAAATAAAAAGAAAAAAATAACCTGTAAGAAAAGATTTTATTAGAATCTTCTTGCTGGTCTGTGTTTCTGGTAGCAGTCCCTGCAGTATACAGGTCTGTCACCGGATGGCTTGAAGGGTACTTCCGTCTCCTTCTTGCATTCGGAACAGATTACTTTATGCATTTCCCTGTCTCCGTAGCCGCCTTTGTCTCCGTATGCCATTTTTCGTTTACCTCCTTTATGTTTCGCCGGTGGCCTGCCTGGAAATGCAAAGGACTTTCAGGTACCAGATGTTTAATCAAGGTACATGGATCCCTAGGGGAATCCAACTTGCAGAAAGGCTATCACTTTCTAAACAGGAATACACCAGTTAATATTAAAATAATGGATTTGTTGTTTAAAAATGGTTTAAAGGGTTTTCCGCCTTTCCGGGCTCCTGCAGGGAGTAACCCGGGCTTCTGCCGTCATTTCTCCCAAACCCATATCTCTGCCTGTTGGTCGGTTTCCGTATCCAGGGTGGTGCCGCAGAAGGGCGACGCGAGCCTGAGGCTCCGCCGCCGATGCAACAGGAGAACATCATGGATGCGATCAGGAGAAATATTGCCAGGGCTTTGCAGATTTTTCCGCCATATTAATTAATCCCTGACCAACTATATAAAGATGGTTCAGGCCGTCTCCCCGCGCCTTTCCCTTGCCTTTTTCACCTGTACTTCCATCCTCGCATACAGCCTCAGCCGCTCTTCCTTGGTCAGCTGGTCCCTGCCGACCTTTATTACCATTGATTTTCCTTTGGAAGGTCTCACGGCCGCAGCAAGGATTATCGGAATGAACACAAGGGCGGCGACGAGCAACAGGTATTCGTTCGACAAGGTGAAAGATATGCCGTAGAAGGTCGACGCAGAGTATAAGACAAGGATCAACATTAAGACAAAATAAACTAGCGCCATCTCTGTCTTGTTCTGCCGTTTTCCGTATCCTTCCTCCTCTTTTTTTATGTAATCAGGAAGACGCGCCACGTCCTCGGCCGTGAAATCCCTTGAGAGTTCGTCCCTTAACGTATCGTATGAACCCATGCTTTGCCTCTTTTATGTATTAAGCAGGGTGTTTAATTAATATTATAGTATGAAAGCAGTGGCATTCAACGGCAGCCCGAGGAAGGACGGGAATACTGCGTCCATGGTGAAGCTCGTTCTCAAGGAGCTGGAAAAGGAAAAGATAAGGACGGAGCTGGTCCAGATCGGGGGTACCCTTATCCGGGGCTGCATCGCCTGCAATCAGTGCCACTCTGCACGGGACAAAAGCTGCGCGCAAAAAGACGACAAATTGAACGAATACATAAAGAAGATGCTCGAAGCAGACGCTATCATAATCGGTTCGCCGACCTATTTCGCAAACGTCTCAGCTGAGACAAAGGCATTGATAGACCGGGCCGGGATGACGGCAAAGGCTAACGACGACATGTTCAGGCGCAAAATAGGCGCGGCCGTCGTAGCGGTGAGGCGGGGAGGAGCCATCCACGTATTCAACTCAATCAACCATTTCTTCCTTATAAACCAGATGATCGTTCCCGGCTCGTGCTATTGGAACATGGCTTACGGACTGGAGCCCGGAGACGCCATGGGCGACGAGGAAGGCGTCGAGACGATGAAGGTTCTCGGCAAAAACATCGCCTGGGTGATGAAAAAGACGAGCGATCAGAGTGATGATTCGTTAAATAGAGAGAAATAGAATAATTAACGTAGCCAAAAAGATCCTTTATATCGAGGATGAGGTTTTTACTCGGAACCTCGTGAAGGAAATCCTTACAGGGGCAGGTTACGAAGTGATGCTCGCTGAATGCGGCGAATCAGGTCTCGTGTTCCTTGACAAGGAGAAGCTGATCTCGTCCTTATCGACGTTTTGCTTCCGGGCATGAGCGGCTGGGATTTCTTCGAAAAGCTCCGGAAAAAAGACAAAAGCATAAAGGTCGCGTTCCTGACCGTCCTCGACGTCTCCGGGGAAAAGAAGAAGAAGCTCACGGAGCACGGCGTCTCGGACTACATCATAAAGCCGTTCACGTCCGACGAATTGATCGAGAAAGTGAGAAAGATCCTGGGCTGATGAACCAAAAAAAAATAAAAAATAAAAAAAATAATGAACCGTTGAGAAGAATATCGATTTAGTATCTTCTCGGTGGTCTGTGCTTCTGGTAGCAGTCCTTGCAATAAACCGGCCTGTCGCCTGACGGCTTGAAGGGAACTTCCGCTTCCTGACCGCAGTCCGAGCACTTTATCTTGTGCATTTCCCGGTCTGCGTATCCGTCTTTATCTCCGTACGCCATTTTTTACCTCCTTTATGTTTCGCTGGCGATCAAATAGAATCCTTCAAAAAAACTTTCAGGCATCGTTCAGTGATACGTATTCTGGAATCCCGTAAGGGATTCCATGCCTTATAGAAAGCGATTCTGTCTTCTAAATATCATCCACCAGTTAATGTAATAATAGTAGACTCGATGCTTAATAATCGTCACAGAAGCCTTTTCAGCCTTATCGCCTTGTGCGGGCAGAGCTCGTGGCAGCAGTAGCACCTTATGCATTTGGAGTAATCCATGCGCGCCTTGTCGGTTATGGTGATCGCGCCGGCCGGACAGTTCTGCCTGCATATGCCGCATCGAACGCATTTCTTGTCCGCGACCGGGTACGGCACGGCGGCTTTTAAAAAAATGCGGCGCATGATCTTGCTCGACATCACGGTGTTGAGCGGGCTTCCATTGCCCGAAGGCTTCTTGAAAGACACTTTCATGTCGTCGATCCTTTCCCCGAGAACGGTTATATCGTTCACGCTGCCGGTCGCCATACCGCGTTCTACGGCCCGCTTAATTATCGGGACCTCCATAGGATTCATGCCTATCAGAGTCGTAGCGACTACGTCTAGGGCTACCGAATCCTGGCTCGCCAGAATAAATCCTGCCTTCTTTGGATCGCCTTGCGCGCCCGGGCCGTCTCCTTCGATCCCTATGACGCCGTCCATGATGGACAGCGTGGGTTTAACGTATGCAAGTATATCTAGGAGCATGTCCGAGAACAATCCGACGTCCTGGAACTTCAGGTGGTATGCTGGCTTTGTCAGTCCTGGGACGACCCCGAAGAGTATCTTCGTCGAGCCCGTGAATTTCGTGAAAATGTGGGTTTTCAGCTTGGGCAAAGTGATGATGACGTCTACGTCGTCGAGGAGTTTTATGACGTCCAGTTTTTTTATCAGCTTCCCTCCAGGATTCGAAACGGTTTTCGACCCGGTATTGTAATTCAGGACCGCGCCGGTCTCTTCGGCAACGGCTTTCATGCCGGATTTTTCGTAGGCGTTTTCCAGCATCTTCCGGTTGAACGGGCCGCCCGGGCTGTCTCCGATCACCGGAATGCCCCCGGCTGACTGGACCTGTTTCACGACGGCCTCAACGACCAAAGGATGCGTGGTTATCGCATTCTCTGGAGCGGAGGCAGACAATAGGTTTATCTTAAGCAGGACTCTGTCGCCTTTTTTCACGTATTTCCCGATGCCTCCGAGAAGGTCTAGCGCGCGCGATACGGATTCCTCCACTGTGCCTTCATCGTATGTAGAGCATTTGACCAATGCTACCGAAGGTGCCATGTTAGTTATTCGGGCGACGCGGATAAAAAACTAACTCTTATTCCGAAAGCTCCTCCTTCATAGTTTTGTACGTTTCGGTGTCTATCTCTCCCCCAGCGTATCTCTTCTTGAGTATTTCCAGAGCGGTGTCCTTCATTCCCGCACGCCTGATGAGCCAGTAGAAAATGATCGCTATCCCTAGAACGACGATGATGGTATAGACGAAGAAGGGATGGAATAATCCGAATATCATCTCCCGTCCGAACGGGGGTTCGATTGGTGGGGCCATTTTAAAAAAAATGAAATATCGAGGGAGTTTTGTATTCCTCCCCGGAAAAAAATCATTCGTTTAGCTCATTTGCCGGAAGGTTCATCATCTTCCCGCCCATCCTTCCCCTGCCTCCGCAGCCTCCCGCCTTGAAGCCGTTTAGTCCAAGCTTCTGGCTCAAGGATCTGACGTTCTTCTCGGCCTGGTACAGTTCCACATACTTCGGGAACTTGTCCTGCGTTATGATGGCGGTCAGTTGCGTACCCCTGGGGGCCTGCTCGACGAGCGCCTTCCATCCTGCGTAGTCTCCCGAGGATATCGCGGCATCTATCTGCGTCTGCGTCTCGTTGGCTTTCTTTTGCAGTGCTGCGTTTATCTCGGCATTCGTCGCGTTCGAGGGCAGGCCAAGCTGGGTTATGGTCTTTTCTTTTACAGCTTCTCTCACCTGCGCTCTCGTCGCGTTCGCAGGCAGGTTAAGATCTGAAAGGTTTTGCGCCCCCATTATACCGCCCCACAGCCCCATATATCCTCTTCCGCCTCTAGTCATATTCCCCGGGGCATCCGCCATATAAGCCGTCACAGCCCCTGCCAAAAACAGGACTGCCAGGACGGCCCATGCGGATAGCCCGAACTTTTTTTGTTTTTCCATGAGAAGATTAATGGATGAAACCAGCTATATTTTCTTATGAAACAACCGGCTCAAAATGTGAAACACGGCTTACAGGCTCATTCTCAGCAGTCTTTCTTCATCTGCCGGAACGTTTCCTTATCGATCTCTCCCAGGGCGTATCTCTTCTCCAGTATGTCGACAGGGGTGTCTTTTTCATGGATGCTCCTTATAAGCCAGTAGAAAATGACCGCCATCACAAGGACTATTAAAATGGAGTAAACGTAAAATGGATGGAATAAACCGAATACCATGTTGTGTTCGAGAGGAATCTCTATTATCTCGATTTCCATATCAGGCGGATCTAAAATTCTTCAAGAGTGCTTGCCCGGTATACGTGCCCCTTACCGCTGCTGTACCTGTCCAGCGGCGGCAGTCCCAGCTCTTCGGCGATATCCTTGGCCTTCTGTAGGCTCTCCTGCATCTCCCGGTATCTCTGGAATTTGTTCTTGGTGACGACGGAAGCTATATCCCGGCCTATTCTCGTCTCTCTGATACAATCTCTCCAGGCTTCATAGTCGCCGGATTCGACGGCGGCATCTATCGCTGCGTGCTTTTCCTCCCTCTTTGCGTTCAATGCCCGGCGTATGTCTTCGTCCGAGGCGCCCTGTGACAGGCTAAGCTGTTCGATAAGCCCTGTCCTCACCGATTCCTTCATCTCGGCCGTGGCCGCGTCATCGCATAACTCGTCCCTCTTCCCGGCCCCGGGCAGGGACTCCGACACCACCCGCATGGTTACGATTTCTTTCACGGAATAAACCGTCAAGGCTGAAAGCCCGCTTTTTTTGTTGTTTTCCATGCAAGAATAATGGATGAAACCAGCTATATCATTGACTGAAACAACCGTTGCAAAAAGTGAAACTACTGATTTTCAGATTGTCAACTTGACCAAATTCGTGTTTCCGAGAGGCTTTTTCTCGATAATCTTCCTTTGTTCGAGTTTGGAAAGCGTCCGGGACACTCGGACCTTCGACAGGCCGCTCTCGGCCACCAGAAAGTTTTGCTCCATCCTCTTCTCTTTCACAAGAAGTTCGACAATGACCCGTTCGTCCTCTGGCAGCACCTTCAGAATCCTGTAAAGCTGTTTCTGGCTTATCTTCCACTGGAAGAGCATTACAATGAGCGCTCCGACGGCCATCGCCGCAGCCGTCATCCCATATATCTCAAGGGGCAAGGGGGCTCCAGTATCCTCTATGTAGTACCCGTTCAGTATTGAGAACAATATCCCTAACCCGAAGACGGCGATGATGGCGACCCCCAAGCGAGTTTCTGAGACTTCCATTACATCACCCTTCGAGCTCTTTCTTGATCTCGTTAAACTTGTCCCGGTCTATTTCTCCTCGCGCATATCTCTTTTTCAGGATCTCCAGGGCGGTCTCTTTTTTCCCGGCGCTCCTGACGAGCCAGAAGAATATCAGCGCAATCACGAGGACTATGATGATGGTGTATACGAAGAATGGATGGAATACCCCGAATACCATTTCCCTCCCGAAAGGAGGCTCGAGTTGTGGTGGCATTTTTTTTTCTTGCTTTTTTAGAAATAAATAAAAAGTCGAGGGGGACAGGTGACAACCCCCTCGATGAATTCTTTATTTCGATTAAACTTCAGTTCCGGTTCTGGGGCCTTTGACCTGTGTTCATGTTGTTGGGCGTGCACGAGATATTCCCGTTCCTTTCCGCGCATTTGCCGTCAACGGTCTGGTTTCGCATCGTAAGCGTGCATGCGTCGCCTACGGCTTTCCCCTGGCAGGCCTGGATGAAGGCTGCTCCTCCGGGCATGGCTCCCGGACCGGCTCCGGGTCGTGGACCCATTCCGGTGTTGTTGACAGAGCAGGTCATATTGCCGTTACTGTCCGAGCATTTGCCATTAACGGTCTGATTCCTGAAGGTCACTGTGCATACGTCCCCGGAAGCCTTTCCGTTGCAGGCTTGCGCGAACTGCGGCCCCATTCCTCCGCGTCCGCCGCGTCCCTGGATATCGCCTGCAGGTCCGCGTGCCTGCCCTGCTTGCTGGCCGCCTCCCTGCGACTGAGTATCGGGATTCTGGACTCCCTGCTGCTGGTCTCCCGCAGCCGGCTGCTGCACGTCACCCTGCGTTCCTATTCCCTGGTCTCCCGGATTCGAGGGACCAGTGCATCCTACAAATAGCATAGCCAAAGCCAAAAGAACTCCTGCCAGGAGCAATTCGTTTTTCATTTTTGATTCACCATTAGTTTTCATTGTCCGTGCTCGTTCCCGTTTTCTACAAGTGCCCCTTTCTTGTCTTCTTCAAGTTTGCCGTCTTTTATCCTGACCGTCCTGTGCGCTTTTTTTGCTATCGCGGGGTCGTGCGTCACCATGACCAGCGTCTTGCCGTGGTCTTTGTTGAGCTCAATCAAAAGCTGCATGATCGTCGCGCCCGTGGCCGAGTCGAGGTTGCC
>CAIYYO010000267.1 GCA_903930485.1 Methanobacteriota archaeon | reverse complement strand
GTCGGGGGAGTACGGAAAGACATAAGTAGTGAGACCCTGGACAGGATGGCCAAAGACCTGGAAGAATTGTCCAAGGAATTCAAAACCATAAAAGACGTCTTCCTCAAAGACGACGCAATAAAGCACAGGCTGAAAGGAGTCGGCATGCTCTCGAAAAAAGACGCATACGAACTCGGCGCAGTCGGACCGACAGCGAGAGGAAGCGGAGTAAACATCGACATGAGAAAGACAGGATACGCAGCGTACGGCGCTTTGAAATTCGACGCATGCATCGAGACCGGCGGAGACTGCTACTCGAGATGCGCCGTCAGGTTAAACGAGTTGTTCACATCCGTCGACTTGGTAAAGCAGGCCGTGAAAAAGATACCCGACGGACCGATAGAGACGAAAGTTATCGGCAACCCCAGCGGCGAATACTTCTCCAGGGTAGAGCAGCCGAGAGGCGAACTCGTCCACTACGTCAAAGGAAACGGGACCAAGCATTTGGCTAGATCAAGGGTCAGGACCCCGACGTTCACGAACATACCGCCGCTGGTAAAGATGCTCACAGGATGCCAGCTGGCCGACGTGCCGGTGATAGTGTTGACGATCGACCCATGTATAGGGTGCTGCGAGAGGTAAAAAGAAGATGGGCCAATTCAAGATAGGCAAAACGATAATAAAGAACGTCCTGGGAAAGCCGGCGACGCTCATGTACCCGGCCAAGCCGGCAAAGAAATTCGACAAAAGCCGCGGCCACGTAGTCAACGACATAAAGAGATGCATATTCTGCGCCGCATGCCAGAGGAAATGCCCCACGTATGCGATCTGCGTAAACATGAAGGAACGGATCTGGGAGATCGACCGCCTAAGGTGCATTATGTGCAGCGGCTGCGTGGAAGTCTGCCCGGTGAAATGCCTGAGCATGGACAGCCAATACCCTGCATCTCAAACGCAGAGGACGCGGGAGAAGATGAAAGGCGAGCCCAAGGCGGCGAAGGCGACGGCGGAAGAGAAAAAGTAATTAATCAAACGGTATGAAACTATCGCTTAGGACGGGTCTGACCTTCGGCCTAACTTCTGCAACAATTACCACTTTAGGTCTGATGGTCGGCCTGGAAGCCGGGACGCAGTCAAGGCTCGCAGTGCTCGGCGGAGTTCTGACGATAGCCGTCGCGGACGCTTTCTCGGACGCGCTGGGCATACACATATCAGAGGAATCGAAGAACAGCGACTCGTCACATGTCTGGGAGTCCACCTTATCGACCTTCATTTCAAAGCTTGTCTTCGCATCCACATTCGCAGTCCCTCTCCTGCTTTACAACCTGGAGACCGCAGTAATAATAAACATATGCTGGGGCCTCCTGATACTATCGATCCTCAGCTATTTCATAGCAAAAGATAAAAAAGAAAACCCCGTGCGAGTAGTAGTGGAACATTTCATAATCGGCGTGCTCGTCATAATCATAAGCACACTGGTCGGCGAATTCATCCGCGCGGAATTCGGATAAAACACTTGATTCTTTACATATTCATCCGCCAAATCTCGTAATTCAGCAGGGCCGCGAACGTCACCCAGCAGATGTACGGGATCATCAGATACGCCGCCGCTTTCCTGATCTTATAGAACCTCATCAACGTCAAGGCGATCGTAATCCACAGCAGTATTATCTCTATAAACGCGTAGAGCGGATTCCTCATGCCGAAGAATATCACCGACCATATCGTGTTCAGGATCAATTGTAATCCAAAAACATATAGCGCCGGCTTCACGTCCTTTGCTCCGCTCGTCCACACAAGATACGCCGCCACCCCCATTAGGACGTATAGCATGGTCCACACCGGGCCGAACAGCCAGTTAGGCGGGCTGAATGATGGCTTGTTAAGCGTGTTGTACCACGCAGGTATGGAGCTTACAGTAAAGACTGATCCGATTATCCCCGCGAGCAGGCAGATGCCTACCGCGGCCGCCAGTTTCTTTCCATTGGTTTTCATGACAGGTTTATCGCCGACTCCGATATGTCCGAGATGTATTCCGCGATGCGTCTCAGGCTCGCATACACTAGTATGTTCTTCTTTCCGACGCTGTCTAGATTGTCTTTCAGGCTTGTCCCGGTGACCCTGATCTGCTCTATCTTGGTCAGGATGTCTTCGGCCATGGAGAGGTCCCTATTCTTCAAAGTCAGCATCGCGTCTCCGTACAAATCGATCAGCTGCCTGAAGACTCCGAGGTCCTCCTTTTTCATCCTCTTGCCTTCCTTGGTCAATCCGGCTATGGTCTCGATGTGATCCGATATCCGCTCTATGCTCTTGGCTATCTGGGCCCAGATTATGGCTTCGAAGCCGTTGGTCGCGGAAAGCTGCCGGAGTATCAGGAAATAGAACTTGTCTATCTCGTTGTCTCTCTGGATTATCCCGTTCAGGATGTTCTCGTCGTAGGATTCGTTCTCCAGGTCTTCCATCAGCTCTTTAAGGGACAGTATGGAGAGGTCGTGCATCCTTTCGATCGATTCCATCAGGTTCCTGCCGCCTTTCATCAGCATCCTGAAAGTGATGGTGTCTTTTGTCTCGCCGAATGGCTCGAGACCTATCAGGACAGTGGAGGCCTTGATGAGCTGTTCCCGGATCTTGGGGTCGAGGTGGTCTTTTGACGAGAAGACTATCGTGTCAAATCCCTGTATGTATTTGGTGATGAGCAGGCGGGAGAGGAATTCCGCGTCTTTGGTCTTGATCTTTATCTCCGCGTCCTTCTCCTTTTCTTCCTTGAGCTTAAGCTGCACTTCGTTCCCTTTCTCTACCACGGTCAGGAGGTCTCCCTTGCCTAGTTTGTTCCTCTTTATCCATTCCTTCGGGAGGGACACAGTAAAGGTACTATCTCCTGTGAGTTGTATCTTGCGGTATTCCATTTTCCTGATTCATTAGGTAAACTATATATAAAAAACTGGATTATGTAGTAATAGACGCATCTATATACTTGATATATTTTTTTATCCAGATAAAGGGGATATCCTGTGATTTTTTACTTTTAACACAGGGCCAGACAAACTCAATTCAAATTTATACTAGATGCAGCGACGCATAATCCGATACATAAGCTCATATCATTTTTTGTCAGCAGCAAAGAATAATGCAGAACTTCAAAACTATATAGTCTATATATGGTATATACCAATCGTTTATTAAACCAACGGGCCTAGAACAGTATAGAGACTAAAGATGGACCCGATAAACAACTCTGAAACCCTGGAAAAAGCCCATAAAACCAATATCCATAAATTGCTTGAGGAGTTCGGCGAAACCCGAAAGGAAGAGATCCATAGCACGTACGACTACGTTAGATTCTCTGACGAAAACAACGCCAGGATACACGACTTCCTGCCGATATTCGTCTACAGGGCCGTGCGGGAGTCTCTGATAAACCGAAAACGAGTCCTGGCTGCGGGCGATTAATCCCTTCTTCCAACAGTATAGTTTACATGGCAGGATACCGGAGGGGCGCGGCATGAAGCTGATTGACATCTCTTGTCCAATAAGCCCGGACTCCGCAGTCTACCCCGGCGACCCCAAGGTAAAGATAGATACCCTGAAGACATTGCGGAAAGACGGCTTCCTCCTTTCCAGGATCACGATGGGCCTGCATACCGGAACTCACATAGACGCCCCATCACACTATGTCCCCGACGGAAAGTCCGTAGACGAGATACCTCTTGAATCCCTAACAGGCGACGCAATAGTCTGCGACCTCTCGCGTTTGAAGCGATCCATCACTGCCGGTGACCTTTCCAAATTCGAAATAAATGCGGAAGATATCGTTTTCCTCAAGACACAGGATACGAAAGAACACGTCTTTTTAGAAGTTGACGGCGCCGACTATCTCGTGAAAAAGAAGATAAAGGCCGTAGGCATCGATTGTTTATCCATAGATAAATACGGGTCCGACGCAGCCCATAAGAAACTCCTCGGAAACGACATTCCGATAATAGAAGGCCTGGTCCTGGGGCACGTTAGAGGCGGCAGATACCTTACCCATTGCTCGCCGCTGAAAATAACAGGCGCAGAGGCCAGTCCTGCAAGGTGCGTTCTGGTGGAACTGTGATCAGAACAAAAATACTGCGGCGGCAATAGTCGTCGTCCAGAGCCCGTCCTTGTCTCCTTCCGCAGACTGGACCACGTTCGTTGTCTTGAATATCTTTCCGCTTGCTTTGTACACCTGCTCTCTTTCCTTCCATGCAGTCTCTGAGTCGAATTCCACGCCCAACGTTGTCGCAAGCATTGTCGCAGCAAGGTCTTCCGCATACTCGCCGGCCTTCTTCGCCGTGTCGCCGAACGAGTGGTGCTCGGACAAGTATCCGTAGCCCTCGTGGTCCTTTGGAATCGCTAGGCCGATCGCGGATGATATCAGTCGGTTCGGCTCGTTGGTCTCGCTCCTCGCAAGCACTGTGAACATTATCTGGCCCGGATAAAGCTGCCTGAGCCCCTCTGTTGAAGGAATGATCTCGCAGTTCGGCGGGAATATGCTCGAGACGTAGACTAGGTTGCATTTCTCGATCCCTGCCTTCCTCAAAGCGAGCTCGAAAGACGCCAGCTTGTCCTTGTGCACTCCAACGCCTTTTGTGAAGAAAAGCTTCTTGGGTATCATCGTTTGTCCGGGGGAAAAGTTCGTGTTTTCCATTTGTCTTTGTTGTTTTACTTTATGTATGTTAGTATTAAAATAGCTTGCCGTATTCACGAGGGTTCCTCTCATTCCAGGCCCCGGAAGGATCGGCGCAGAATCGAAGGATGCTGTGTCGACTTGCTTTATTTCTTTCTTTCGAATTATTTTTTAACAGATACGTTTTTCCTGCTTAAATATTCTTGATTCACGTAGCCCATGACCCTGTAGATCAGCCGCGCAATCATATAGTCCGGCGCTTTTACCGAGGGATTTGGCGCAAGCTCTACTGCATCGAACCCGACGATATTTCTTTTATTAGAGACCTCCCTAAGGATCCTTAGAACGTCGTACCATCCGAGGCCTCCCGGCTCTGGGGTCCCTGTCGAGGGCATTATGGAAGGATCGAACGCGTCTACGTCAAAGGTAACGTAAACGTTCTTGCCTAGACGGCTTATTATATCTTTGACGCAGTCTCTTTCATGCATCTCTGAAGCAATGAATATGTTCTTCCTTTCTCGTTCTACTTTCTCCACCTCGTCGTCGGAATAGCTCCGTATCCCCACTTGCACGGCAGGTACGTGCTCTCTTATTCTGCCCATGACGCATGCGTGGCTGTATTTGGAGCCGCCGTATTCGTCCCGCAAATCGGCATGCGCGTCGAATTGCAGGACCGTTACATCCTTGAAGGACTCCTTCACCGCAAGCAATACGCCAAGGGATATCGTGTGCTCTCCGCCCAGGACTACTGGGAACTTGCCGTCTCTGAGGATTTTGGCGCACGATTTGCGCAACTCCTCAGTCAGTACTTCGGGAGCATCGTCAACGACGAGCGGCTTCAGCGTCGCTATACCTGACTCAGCCGTGTTGGCTTTTAATTCCTCGTCATAAAGCTCCATGAATCTCGAAGCATCAATGATCGCCTCGGGCCCATTAATCGTGCCTTTCCCGTAAGACGTCGTCTTCTCGTAGGGAACCGGCAGAACGACGAACCGGGCCTCCTTATAATCCGAAAAAGCCTCGGCCAGGCCTGCGAATTTGGTTGAAAAAGCCATCTTGTAGGATTAATATATCGCTCTCAGAACATAAAAAACGCAATCCTGAGGCGCATGTTTTAAAGAAAGGATTCATAAGGATAACCGGGTGGTTGAAAATGATGTCCAATATTCCGGTGGACCTGGTAAAGGTAGGGAAAGACGCGATCGACAAAGAGGTCTTGCGAACGGCGATGATAGCCGAGCTCGATGCAGTGAACCTTTACGAGCAGCTCGCAGCGATGGCGCAGAACAACGATCTGAAAATCCTCTTTATGGACATAGCAAAGGAGGAGAAGACGCATGCCGGCGAATTCCAAACGATGCTTTTAAGGCTTGATCCCGAGCAGGAGCGGGAGCTTCTGGCCGGCAGGAAGGAAGTGGAGAAATTAATCAAGTAGAGGGCTTAAAGATGGATGAAGGATGCAGCAGGATCCCTCTCCTGGGGGACAAGGTCGTCAGCTTCGAGGCCCAGACGACGAGAGGTCCGATTCAATTCCCGGAAGACTACGCTGGAAAATGGGTCGTGCTGTTCTCGCACCCCGCGGATTTCACGCCGGTGTGCACGACAGAGTTCTACGCATTCCAGAAGAGGTACCCGGAATTCAGAGCCCTTGGATGCGAGCTCATCGGCTTATCCATTGACCAGATATTCAGCCATATAAAATGGATGGAGTGGATAAAGGACAACCTCAAGGTCGAGATAGAGTTCCCGGTCATCGCAGACGACAGGGGAAAGATAGCCGAATCCCTTGGCATGGTGCATCCGGGCAAAGGCAATAACACCGTGAGGGCGGTCTACATAATAGATCCCACAGGCATCGTGCGCCTAATCTTATACTACCCGCAGGAAGTCGGGAGGAACATGGACGAGATACTCCGGGCGGTCAAAGCACTCCAGACCTCGGACAAGAACAAAGTTTCGATGCCCGCGAACTGGCCGAATAATGAACTCATCAAGGACAGCGTGATAATCCCGCCGCCAAAGGACGTGAAAACTGCGTCCGAGAGAAAGTCGCAGTACGCCGGTTACGATTGGTGGTTCTGCTATAAGAAATTGTGAGCGCCAAAGAACGCAAAGAATAAAAAAATGCCCATGATCCTCGAGGTACGGGACCTTTCCGTCGAGATAAACAAGAGGAAGACCCTTGAGGGGATAAACATAGGCATAGAGAAGGGCCAGATATACGTCTTGTTCGGCCCCAACGGCAGTGGAAAGACATCCCTACTGATGACGATCATGGGTTTCCCGGGCTACAAGGTCAAGAAGGGGGGAATTTTCTTCGACGGCCAGGAAATAACCAAGAAAACGGTCGATGAACGGGCCCGTCTGGGAATAGGCATTGGTTTCCAGCTGCCGCAGGACATACGCGGTGTAAAGCTCCGGGATCTCCTCAAAATATGCGCGGGAAAAAAACCGAACGAAGAACTCTCGCCCGAGGAAGAGGCCCTTGTGGAAAAATTCAACCTCAAAGACCTGCTCGACAGGGACGTGAACCTGGATTTTTCAGGAGGGGAAAAGAAGAGAGCCGAGATGCTGCAGCTCCTCCTCATGAAGCCGAAACTGCTTTTGCTGGACGAGCCGGACAGCGGTGTAGACCTTGAAAGCCTGAAACTCATCGGCGAGGAGATACAGGCGTACGTCAAAAAGAACAAAGCCAGCGCATTCGTTATAACGCACCAGGGATACATCCTCGAATACCTGAAGGCGGAGAGGGCGTGCGTCCTGCTCGACAGCGCGATACACTGCCGGAACAAGCCCGAAGCCATACTTGAGAACATCAGAAAAAAGGGATATCGTGAGTGCGTCAAGTGTTGGGAGGGGAAAGACTGATGAAAACCCTGAAAGACCTTCCGAAAGAGATAGCCAAGACCGCGGCAAAAGTAGGCATGGAAGAAGGCGAAGAGAAACGTTCCGCAAGCTTCTTCCATCTCGACGAGAGCGCTGTTTTCTCAAGGGTCATGGAGGACTATAAGGACAAAGTAGAGCTGCTCGATATCAAAGAAGCCCTGAAGAAGCACGACTGGCTGGAGGACTACTACTGGAAGGTCGTCGACAAAAACAAGGACGAATACACAAAGAACACCGACGAAAAAGTCATGGGCGGATACTTCATGAGGATACTCGCCGGGCAAAAAGTGGCCGTGCCATTGCAGTCCTGCATGTTCATATCGCGGCAGAAGTTCAAGCAATACGTCCACAACATAATAATCGCGGAAGAAGGAAGCGAAGCCCAGATAATATCCGGCTGCGCAACCACCGAAGGAACCGGAAGCGCGGAACACGTAGGCGTCAGTGAGTTCTTTATCAAAAAAAACGCAAAGCTCACGTTCACCATGATACACAACTGGGGCCCTGAAACCGCTGTACGACCCAGGAGCGGCGCGATAGTCGAAGAGAACGCGTCATTCGTATCCAACTACGTCATACTCAAGCCGGTGAAAGACCTTCAGATGTACCCGACCGCATACTGCAAGGGAAAAAACAGCGTCACAAGATTCTCAAGCCTGATGTATGCGGAAGGCAATTCATACCTGGACGTCGGCAGCAGGGTGATCCTAGAAGGCGAAGACAGCAAGGCTGAGATCATATCGAGGGCCATCGCAAAAGACACGGCAACAATCATATCGCGCGGGGATCTCCGGAACGCGAACCCGAAAGTCAAAGGGCATCTGGAATGCCGCGGCCTACTCCTTGGAAAAGACGCAGTCATTCACGCTATACCCGAATTGCTGGCTAAAGGCGAGGGCTCGGACATGTCTCACGAAGCGGCGGTCGGGAGGATAGCCGAAAAGGAGATATTCTACCTGATGTCGAGGGGCCTCACAAAAGACGAAGCCACAGC
>CAIYYO010000266.1 GCA_903930485.1 Methanobacteriota archaeon | reverse complement strand
CCGGTCCAGCGTGTCCAGCCTGCGGTAGTCGTATTTCTCTATCTGCGAAGATCGTATAGCATAAAGCGCGTCCCTAAGCCCTTTGACGTCGTCGCCCCATTTGTCTCCGAGAAAAGGAAGCGCTTCGCCGACGGAATTGTGCTTCCCTGCCCACGTGTTCCAAAGCAGCCTGCGCAGGTCCTCGCTCATGTGGTCTTCGCCGTTCTCGGCCGCGAACTTCACCGCCTTCTCAAGGTTCGGGTCCTGCTTCAGCGTGATGATAAGGTAGGCAATCAGCCTCGGCGCATAGCCCAGGGAGCTCATCTTCTCGAACGCCGCAAGGCGTTTAGGGTATTCGTTTATAACGAACATCGCTATCGTTGCTGCCGCGAATCCCCCGAGCAGGACGTACGTCATGATGTCCGGGAAACCGGCGGCAAAAGCTATCACGCCGGCGATCAACGTCAGGAAAAGGAAGAAAAAACAGGCGAAGAATCCGAAGACGGTTACCTGACGGCTTGTCAAGCCTATCCCTGTGAAATCCAGCGCATCGTCGAGTTTCTTGTTGGGCGTGGTTTCCAGGGACTTGAACAATGATGAAAACGTCTCATTGACAGAAATACAGTAGTTTTTATAGTGTGTTCGTATCATTTTTATATAATGAGTTGATATATTAATAATAATGGTATTATATTTGTCATCTATTATATATTGGCAAACAATATTTAAATATAGAAATTCTAAATATATTACAAGTATATACATTTTTTAATGAAAATGGACCCGAAAAAAAACAAATACAAGAAACTCTCTGCAATAGTCAGAGATGAAAAAGGAGTAACCGACCAGGTTATGAACCTGATACTGCTGGCAACGCTGGTAGTCTTCGCGGTTCTGGTAATATCAGGAGCGATGAGCAAAGCGATCCCATCGGTAGAGCACGCCCAAGCGACAGGCGATACGATAATGGACCACTTCGCACAGCAGATTATGAGTACGTCACAGGCTACGGCGACGACTTAAAGACCGAGCGAATAAACAAAATTCGATAACAAAAAAGTGGTCTCCGTACTCAGGGCTAGGAAGGGCGTAATAGGCACCCCGTTCTATCTGATGATCTCAGCGATGATCATGATGTTCACGCTTTCCGTAGTCTTTCCCGCACTGCAGCAGTGGATGATCAAGACCGACGACGGGATAACGCTGAAGGAGACGCAGAAATTGCGCAACGCGATAAACGAGATCCACTCGATGGGCGACGTAGGCTCGATAGAAAAGGTGCAAATGAACCTCCCGCCGGGATATTCAATCAAAGTCAGGGGAGACCACCTCGAAGCATACAGGCAGGCGATGTACAACGCACAATTGTCGTCCGAGACACTTGCTAGCGTACCGCTCGACAGCAGGATCAACGCCAACGTGAATTCCGGCGGACACGCACAAGCAGACCAGATATTCGGCCTCATGACCATCGAGCTCGTATACGGCGTAGGCTCCACATCCCCGAGCGACTTCCAGATACAGGTGAAGTAAGGCCCGGCTATGAGACTCAACCGCAGGGGGCAGATGGGTCCGATAGGCGAAGACTGGCTCTACTACACGCTGATGTTCATATTACTCTCATTCTTCATGATGCTGGCATTAAGCACCTTCGCAGACTTCGAAGCAAGATACGCCGCACTAGACACATTCCGTCTCGGCCAGGCATATGCCGACAAGGCCGCGATGGCTCTCGCATCCCATTACAAAGACGACGAAACTGCCAAACTAGGCCGGGTCCTGGACAACGACCTCGTCGGAAAGAAGCTCACAGGAGGAGCATGCACAGGCATATGCGACAAATGCAGCATATGCGTAATCAATTCAAGGACAGGCGAAAAAAGGTTCTGCGGACAGAAAAACTGCGACGAGAATATTAACCCCAGCTTCGTTGCGACGTCGATAAACCTGCCGATCTCGCTGAAGATCGACGAAAAGAAATACCAGCCCGGGATGCTGAAGGTGTCGCTGATCAGGTGAAGTTTAAGACCACTTGATTATCAGGAATACCGGCACCTTCGTGAACACCTTGAACGGGCATACGATATCCGCGTTCGCAGACGAGCTGACCTCTGCCTGGACCTTGTCGGCCGGGCACGATTCGATCGTGTCGGTTCCGCTGCCCCCATGGAAACAGATCTTCTTGTCCGTGTCGTAGGTGGAGT
>CAIYYO010000265.1 GCA_903930485.1 Methanobacteriota archaeon | reverse complement strand
TTCCTTTAGGTAGCGCTTGAACTCGGCAGGGTCGCCGGTCTTGTACCAGACGGCGCCTTTGAGTTCCCTGTAGAATGTGCCGTTCACATAGGTCCCTATCCAGACGGATGCGGTAGCGGCCCCGTATTTCTTTATCAAGGCTCTGCTCTCGGGGTCCGCGAGGTATGCCACCTTGTAAACGAGCTTGCCGTCTGCCTGTTCTTCGAGGTAGTACGTGTCGATCGTCTCTTCGGTCAGCTGCCCAACCTCCTTGCAGTTTTCGCATGCTCCAACGGGGTAGAAGTATACGACCTCGACCTTTATGCCTTCCGCCGTTGTCGTAGTAGACGAGGTGGTAGACGTCGTTGTTGGGTGAATGGTTGTTGAAGGAGTCGTGGAAGTTGTAGCTATCGGCTCTGCTGTCGAAGACGTCGAAGGCAATTCGGTAGTCGTTGTCGATGAAACTGTGCTTGCGGTGCTGGAATCCGGATAACTCGTTGTTGACGAGGCCTCATTCGATCGCGCTGTCGTTCTCTCAGTCTGCGTGTTGCCAATACCCGCGCATCCGGCATACAGCAGGACCAAAAGCAACAGTATCGTCCACGGCTTCTTGTTCATGATCAAAGCTTGGAGGCGAATTTCTCGATCCTTCCGAGGGCCTCGTTTATGTCTTCCCGTGATACGCAGTATGCGCACCTGATGAATCCCTCGCCGCATTCCCCGAATGAGTTCCCGGGGACGGCGGCGACTTTGCCTTCTTCCAGGAGCCGTGCGGAGAATTTTTCCGACGTGAGCCCGGACTGGGTTATGTTGGGGAATGCGTAGAATGCTCCCTTTGGCATTGTGCATGACATGTTAGGTATCTCGTTGAGGCCTTTAACCAGAAGCCTCCTGCGCCTGTCATATTCCTTCACCATGTCTTTCACGTACTCCTCGTGCCTGAATGATTCCATGACCGCGTACTGCGATATCGACGGGGCGCACAGGATAGTATACTGATGTATCTTCATCATAGCCTCGATGTATTCCGGATTCCCGGCTGCGTATCCAAGCCTCCAGCCGGTGTAGGCGCATGCTTTGGAGAATCCGTTCAAAGTGATCGTCCTGTCTTCCATGCCGTTCAATGAGCCGATGGATACGTGTTTTTCATCGTCGTATATCAGGACCTCGTATATCTCGTCGGACAGAGCAACGAGGTCGTGCTCGATGCACAGGTCTGCCACTTCTTCAAGGTCTTTTTTACGCATCACGCTCCCGGTCGGGTTCGCTGGCGAGGAAACGATGATCGCCTTCGTCTTCTTTGTTATCCTCTTCTCTACCTCGTCGGGCTGTATCCTGAAGCCGTCTTTTTCGTAGGTCGGGATGGAAACAGGTTCGCCGTATGCGAACCATACGTTGGCCTTATACGAGACGTAACCGGGATCCGGAACCAGCACTTCTTCGCCCGGATTAAGGACTGCACGCACAGCAAGGTCTAGGGCCTCGCTTACGCCGACGGTGACAAGGATCTCTTTGTTCGGGTCCGCAGAAATGTTGTTTTTCTTCTTCAGCTTATCGGAGATCTTTTCGCGTAGCTCGATGAGCCCGTAATTCGAAGTATACGAAGTAAGGTCGTTCTCTATAGCCCTGATCGCGGCGTCCTTTATCGGTTCGGGCGTTGGGAAATCCGGTTCGCCTACTCCGAGGCTGATGATGTCCTTCCTCTGCGCCACGAGGTCGAAGAACTTCCTGATGCCTGAGAACTGCATGGCATCGACGCGTTTGGAGATCATAGTACTGCGGCTCATGGGCTGATCTGCAGCCTTTCCTTCTTGTCCTCTATATAGACGACGCCGTCCCGTTTGTACTCGGTCAGGACTATGTGAGTGTATGTTCCGACGACGTCTTTCTTGGGCGCCAGCTTCTCGGTCACGAACTTGGAAAGTTCGTCTATATCGCCTGCTTCGACCCAGATCATGAGGTCGTACTCACCGCTTGCGACTATCACGTCCCTGACCCTGGAATCATTTGAGAGCTCTCTTGCTATTCTTGAGAACCCGGACCTTTCCTGCGGCACGACCTTGACTTGTATGATGGCGGAGGCTTTGTGTTTTCCGAGCTTCTTCCAGTCTATGCTGGTCCTGAATTTCCTGATTATGCCGTCTTTCTTCAGCTTCCTGATCCTCTCCTCGACAGTCTTCTCATTCGTCTTAAGCATCACAGCCAGGTCCTTTGCAGGGATCCTCGCATCCTCTTCAAGGATCTTCAGGATCTCTGCGTCCATGTCGTTTATCATTTTTCGCTAACTACTTTACTCGCTAAAAGAGCTTCTTTTTGTATGCCAGTTCCGCGTTCAACACCGACGCACCGGCTGCGCCACGGATCGTGTTGTGGCTGAGGCATACGAATTTCAGGAGCTTCTCTCTTTTCTTCCGGACCCTTCCAACTGAAACCGCCATCCCTCCTCCGAGGTCCCTGTCAAACCTGGGCTGCGGCCGGTCGTCCTTGTCCATCAGGACTATAGGAGGTTTAGGTGCCGTCGGCAGTCCCATCTTCTGTGGTTCTCCCTCGAACTCGCGGAGCTTCTTTTTCACGTCCTCTATCTCGAAATCCTTGTCCGTGTAAACGAAAGCCGCCTCCGTGTGCCCGTCCAGGACGTTCACCCGGTTGCATGAAGCGAATGCCTCGAAGCCCGCGTATTTGAACTCGTTCTTTTCAAGCCTTCCAAGTATCTTGTGAGGCTCTATCTCCATCTTGTCCTCCTCGCCTTTTATGAAAGGTATGAGGTTGTCCAGTATCGCCATAGACGGGACGCCTTCGTAGCCTGCGCCCGACAAGGCCTGCATCGTCGTAACATTGACGGACTTTATGCCGTAATTGTCTATTATTGGCTTAAGCGGCACTACAAGACCTGCCGTAGAACAGTTAGGATTCGTGACTATGAAGCCTTCCCAGCCGCGGTTCCTCCTCTGGACTTCTATTATCCCCAAATGCTCGGGATTCACTTCCGGAACCAGGAGCGGCACGTCCTTGTCCATCCTGTAAGTCGACGTATTCGAAAAAACCGCGATGCTTTCAGCAAAAGAGGCCTCGACCTCTCGCGCAACTTCGGCCGGGATCGCTGAAAAAACGATGTCTAGGCCGTACTTGTCCGCGACCTTCTTGTTTATCTCCTCGACCACCATGTCTGAAATTCCCGCAGGAATTTCATCCTTCAGGTACCACTTCGCCGCATCCCGGTACTTCTTCCCTGCGCTGTTGCTCGAAGCCATCAATACAGACAATTCGAACCAGGGGTGACCCTGCAAAGCCATTATGAACCTCTGACCGACCATGCCCGTCGCACCCATCACTCCGACCTTTAGTTTCATTCTTTTTTCCTCGCCATCTTCCTCTTAAGGTGATTAAATAATATTTTGGTTTTGGAAATATTAACCGAGATCTTGACCTTGCCCTTGATTATCGCTTCAAGCGGGTCGCCCTCCATGTCCAACACGACCGAGCCGATCTCGCACAATAGATGCGCGTCGCTGCCTCCGACGGCCGGGATATGCCCCAGCTCCTTCAACATTTGAGAAGCCGTCATGGCGCCCATGATGGTGTGACCGTTGTATACCTCGACGGCGTCGAAGCCCGCCTCGAACGCAAGGTACCCGACGCCCGACCTCAGACGGTCGAAGGGATGAGCCGCGATAGCCACGCCCCCCATATCATGAATCCTCTTGATCGTCTCCTCGGCCGTCAGGCACTTTGGAATGATCTCCTTCACGCCCAGAGCCAGTATGTGTCCGTCGAGTGACGAAACCTCGATGCCCGGGATGACCTTGAAGCCGTCCGAATCGTATTTAAGAGCCTCCAACGCCCCCTTGATCTCGTTATGATCCGTGAGCGCGATTCCGCCGAGGCCGAGGCTTTTCGCGCGCTTGACGATCGCCTCCGGGCCGGCTTCGCCGTCGGAGTACTTGGAATGTATGTGGATGTCGTATAACATTTTTAACAGTAATTATATGAGCCCGCCGGGATTCGAACCCGGGTCCGGGGATCCGAAGTCCCCTAGGATATCCTAACTACCCCACGGGCCCATTTAATGTTTGTAAATAGATTGGGTTTCAAGGCATAAGTTTATTAAAGAAAGTCGGAGTTTTCTTTTGGGACTGAAGGACCTTTTCTTTTTTAAAAGAAAAGGGACTCTACCACGGGTTCTTCTTGAGTTTCCAGGCCCATGCTATGAAGTTGCCCAGCAGATGGACGAATGGGGTCATGATTATTATCACCGCGAGTCGGGGGTAGCCGATCATGTTCTCTAAGGCGTTCGCAGTCGTGCCCTGACTTACGCTTGTCCATATCCAGGCGAAAAAGAGAGCTCCTGCGACGAAATCGAGCTGATCCATGAGTGGTGCCGGCTGCCCTGGCCTGAGGTTTATTCTCCTTTTTATGAAGCTTGCAGTCATGTCGCCGAGGAGCGCTCCGGTCGCAAGCATAAATGCTAGGGTTAGAGTCAACTCCGGGAGGTACTGGCTGCCGCCATTTAGAGAGGGTGCCACCATTGCCTGCAGTCCCCCAAATAAGGTTCCGGCAATTATGCCTGAGAAAAGGCCGCGCCAAGTCTTCCCGTCTCCGAGGATCCTTCTCCCGTTCAGTGTGCGTCCTCCGTCTATGGGTTTGCCGTATTTTTCCAGGAGCTTCAGCTTAGACACGTCTACAGGGATCGAGTTTGCGACGTATGCCGGGAATATGAACCATATTGCCCCCGCCAGAAGTTCGATCAATGTCTGCATGCTGCTTAATAAATTGTTTTTTCGAATAATATAGTGTGGTATTAATGAAAAAGATCCTTTTGATCGTTTGCGACGGCATGGGCGACAGGTTGACGGACGGCAGGACTCCTCTTGAGGCGGCGGCTACGCCTAACATGGATTATCTGGCTAAGGAGGGCATCTGCGGCATAATGGACACGGTCGGGACAGGCATCAGGCCGGGCAGCGATACGTCTCACCTGTCTTTGTTCGGGTACGATCCTTTCCAGGTTTATACTGGGAGGGGGCCTTTCGAGGCGCACGGCGCCGGCCTTGATCTGGCTTGCGGCGACGTTGCTTTCAGGGCGAATTTCGCATCATTGAAGGACGGGATCATAGTCGACAGGCGCGCTGGAAGAGATGAGGAAGGACTTGACGAGCTGGCTAAGGCGCTGGACGGGATGGTGATCGACGGTGTGAAGGTCGTTTTCAAGAGGTGTAAGGGCCACAGGGCTGTTATCGTATTTAAGGGAAAGGATCTCTCCTGCGCGGTTTCCGAGACCGACACCGACGAGGTAGGCGTGAAGCCCAATAAGGCGGCGCCTTTGGATAGCAAGGCCGCTTCGAAAAAGACTGCCGATGTTTTGAACAAGTTCACAGAGAAGGCGAGGAAAATACTTGAGGAAAGCAAGGAAAACAAGTCCCGCGTGGCCAAAGGAAAGCTTCCTGCAAACGTCGTTCTTGCAAGGGGCGCGGGCATGGAGCCAGACATCGAATCCTTTGAGAAGAAGTACGGCATAAAGGGTGCATGCGTTTCGGCTACTTCCCTTATCATGGGCGTATGCAGAGCCGTCGGCATGGACGTTATAGAGATTCCGGGTGCGAACGGCCACGTCGACTCTGACATCGGCAAAAAGGCGAATGCTGCGATCGATGCCCTGAAGAAGTATGATTTTGTCTTCTTGCACATAAAAGGGACAGACGAAGCGTCGCATGACGGAAAATTCGATGCAAAGAAGAAGATGATCGAGCGCGTCGACCGGGAAGTCATCGCCCCGATTCTGAAGAAAGTCGATCTGGCGAATACGACGGTCGTGCTGACGGCTGATCATTCCACTCCCCTTTCTTTAAAGCAGCACAGCGCGGATCCCGTGCCTGTTGCGATATTGGGTGACGTGCGTACCGACGACGTGACGAAATACGCGGAGAGGTCTTGCGCCAAAGGCGGGTTGTGCAGGATATGCGGCAGGAGCCTTATGGGGATAATGCTTGACGTAAGCAACAGGGCTAAATTATTCGGCGCCTGATAGTTGTTTTCGTTAGGCAGGCAATTTTCTCAGGATGAATCCGGACATTATCGAGTGGTCTGCGAGGACTAAGGCTATCATCGCCTCCACCACCGGAACGGCCCTCGGAACGATGCACGGGTCATGCCTGCCTCCGACGACTATCTCTGATTCCTTCTTTTTCTCGTAATTTATGGTCTTCTGTACCGAGGCTATCGACGCAGTCGGCTTGATAGCTGCGCGGATTATTATCGGCATCCCGTTGGACATGCCGCCTAGTATTCCTCCCGCGTTGTTCGTGGTGGTGTAGATGGCTCCCTTCTTTATTGCGAAGGCATCGTTGGCTTCCGATCCCCTCATACGGGCTGCCTCGAATCCTGCACCTATCTCTACCCCTTTTACTGCAGGTATGGACATGATCGCTTTTGCAAGGTCCGAACTGAGCTTGTTGAAAAGCGGCTCTCCTAAGCCTGCAGGCACTCCGAGGGCGATTGCTTCTATTATCCCGCCGACCGAGTCTTTCTCTTTTTTTGCCGCAAGTATTGCGTGCTCCATCTCTTCCGCGGATTCGGGATCGGTCGTCCTGACGTTGTTGGATTCGATCCTTTTACGGATAGCCTCGATGTTCCCCAGGTCTATCACCGGCGTGTCGGCGTTGACGCCGGCTATCTCTTTTGAATAGCCGACTATCTCTATTCCGGATGTCTTCAGAAGCTTTAATGCGACGGCTCCTCCGGCGACCCTCGAAGCTGTTTCCCTGCCGCTTGCCCTGCCCCCGCCTTTCCAGTCTATGACGCCGTATTTTTCCCTGTAGGTGTATTCGGCCTGACCGGGCCTGAGGAGGTCTTTAATTTCCCTGTATTTGCTTGAGTCGGCGTCGAGGTTTTTAATGAGCAATGATATAGGAGTCCCTATCGTCTTTCCCTCAAATATGCCGGAGAGTATCTCCACCTTGTCGGGTTCTTTCCGCTCGGTAGAGACCGGGCCTTTCCCAGGGCTCCTTCTATCCAGTTCCTTCTGTATGTCTCCGGCCGAAAGCGCAAGACCTGAAGGGCATCCGTCGACGACACAGCCTACAGCGGGCCCGTGCGATTCGCCCCATGTGGTGATCCTAAAGATGGTTCCGAAAGTGTTTGACATGTTATTATATCGGGATTATGTCAATATAATAAACAGGATGATAACAAAGGATGCTATAAGGGACACGGCGGCGGAATTGCTTGAAAGG
>CAIYYO010000264.1 GCA_903930485.1 Methanobacteriota archaeon | reverse complement strand
CGGCAAGATGGCGAAGAGCAACGCCGAACAGGTTGCGAAGATTGTTCGTATCGCGCGTGAGCTTGGCATTGATCTGGCGACACCGGATGAGGCCCGTCAGACCCTGGGCCTCAAGGGAATAGACAAGGTCAATTATTAGGCAACGGGCAGACTTAATAGTGCAGGACTTTAGTCCTGCTGACAGAGCACCTGCGAAGTTATGAATAAAATTTTACATATCTGAAGAAAGAGGAGCCTTCGTAATGCAACAGTTTAAACATCTATTCACCCCTATCAACATCGGCACAATGAAAGTAAAAAACAGGATTGTAATGTTGCCGGTCACGACGGGCTACTGCGAGCTCGACGAGACAATAGGGGATCGATTCACCAACTTTTTTACGGCGAGGGCGAAAGGAGGCGTTGGGCTTATTATCGTTCCCTTCTCTCCGGTTCACGCAGGCTCGCCCATAGAACCCGGCTTATACGATGACCGTTTTCTTCCGAGCGTACGCAAACTTACGGACGCAGTTCACGCTCACGGGGCAAAGATCGCTGCACAGCTCATCACCTCATATCATGCGATACTCAAGGATGGGATTGCCGAAGTGGTAGGCCCGTCACCGGTATTGAACCAGATGACGCGCACTGTAGCGAGACCTCTTACGGTTCCTGAGATCCACTATATTGTTAAGGCATACGGACATGCGGCTCGCAGGGTCCGTCAGGGCGGCTTTGACGCCGTCGAGGTGCTCGTAGGCGGAGGCTATCTGCTGAACCGCTTCCTCTCTCCCGTCACCAATAAACGAGAGGACGAATACGGCGGCAGTCTGGAAAACCGTATGAGGATCACCCTCGAAGTTATCGAAAGCATGAGAAAGGAAGTGGGTAAAGACTTCCCCATCGGTTGCCGTCTCAACGTCGCAGAGCAAATGGAGGGAGGGCACACCATAGAGGATTCGAAGGAAGTGGTGCGAATCCTGGAAAAGGCCGGTATCCAGATGATTAACATTTACACAGGCTGGCACGAGTCACCAGTTCCTACCGTCCAGGCAGTGCTCCCGAAAGGGGCCTTCGTGCATCTTGCGGAGAAGATAAAGGGCTGGGTCGGCATTCCCGTCATTGCAGCCAATCGTATAACTGATCCCGTCGTTGCCGAGAAAGCGATTGCCGAGGGAAAGGCCGACATGACCGGCATGGCCCGGGCGCTTCTCGCCGATCCCGAACTTCCCAACAAGGCGCGGGAAGGAAGGGTCGAGGAGATTGTTCCCTGCCTCGCATGCTCCAATTGCCTCACGGAGATCCTGACAACATATAAAGACTGGGGAGCGCCGGCATCTACCATCTGCTCGGTCAATCCTCTCGTGGGAAAAGAGGCGGAATGCGCAATCGCGCCCGCGAAAAAATCCAAGAAGGTATTCGTTATCGGCGGCGGTCCCGGAGGCATGGAAGCGGCGATTACGGCGGCATTAAGAGGCCACAAGGTCACGCTCTACGACAAGGGAACCGAGTTGGGAGGGAAACTTCTCATCGCCTCCATACCACCTTACAAAGGTGAACTACAGACTCTGGTGAAGAGCCTAGCTGCACGCACGCGGAAGGCCGGTGTGGAAATCAAACTCAAGAGCGATGTAGGTCCCGCCACAATAGAGAAAGAAAAGCCCGACGTCCTGATAATGGCTACGGGATCCACTTCG
>CAIYYO010000263.1 GCA_903930485.1 Methanobacteriota archaeon | reverse complement strand
TATGTTGGATGCTATCCATAGCAGTATTGACTCTAAAAGAACTATGAAAACAAAACCGATAATCCAAGAAATCACTAGGTCTGTCGAAACAGAATCAGAAATCAAAGAGCTCATCACATCAGTCATTTTGAAGTAACTCCTTAGCGATTATGACTAAGACCATGACCCCTTCTATTAAGAATTTTGTTTTATTAGCCATACGCTTTATTTAATGACTTTTTTCTCTTAAATAGCAGACTTGCTCCTACAGGAGTTTAATCCTCCTTGAAATAGTATACTAGAAGAAGTATTATTATGATTATCAGTATGATCGTCATCCAGGGCAGGCCTCCGACGGATATCGGCAGGGGTTCCTGTTTTTTCCCGATCTGTACGGCTGCCGGGATGTCGACTTTCTCGTCTATGGAGGCTGAGCCTGTGAGGTAGCTGACGACTGCTTCGGCCCGGTAGCTTCCTGGTTTTACTTTGTCGTCTTGCCATATTGCGTGGAGTTCCGTTATTTGGCCCGGCTTTACCAGCACCCTGTCCGCTGGTCTAAGCTCTGCCGTCAGGTTTCCTATTTTGTCATAGAGTTTCAAAGAGTCTACCCAGGCTTCTACGGAAACGGTTCCGGTGTTCTTGAAGAGCACGTTCAGCCTGGCCTTTTTCTCTTCAAGCCTTTCGGCGTATAGCGTCATTATCTCCCCTTTCCGTATTGCGGTCCCTGCGACCCTGAAGACGAAGACGAATCTTGTGACTCCGAATGTGACGACGCCGGTGCCTCCTTCTCCCGAGGGCATTTGAGGGTTTAAGGTTATTGCACCCGCGTGGTAGCCCGGCTCCGCGTCTTCGGGCACATGGACTACGACGTTAACCGTTCCGTAGGCTTTTACGACTCCTCCTCCTTCGAGGCTGATGTCTTTTACGTTGTTCTGGGATAGCACGAGCTGGTTTCTTGGTATCTTTATCCAGTTGTCTATCTCTTCCTGAGAGGCTTCTTTTGGAATGAAGGTGTATCTCCCGTGGTTTTCCTGGTCGTAGATGTCTGCATGGATCTTTATGTACGCCACAGTCACCAGTATGTCGCTTCTGGAGTTCGTCGTAAGGTAGAAGGCGAATGGATAGTCTCTTCCGGGCTTCAGTTCCCCTACGTCGTAAACCCCCGGGGCGGTCCCTACCGACACGGCATACGCCCCAGACACGAGGTATATCAGGCAGATCGTTGCGAGTGCTTTTCCTGTCATATCCATATAATCTAATCTATTCCTTTTTCTAGTATTAATATTTTCTGTTCCTCCGGTCTTTTTAGTTGGTTCGGGCTTTATGGGCGTTTTAAAAGCCTTAAACCACGGCCGGGGGAGAAGTATCTGCTCTGATATACTCATTACACTACCGATAAGAGTTTATATAGGGATGCTATAATACTATATCACCATGTGAATATGTTCGCATATGGATATGCCGATATGGAACTGCAATAATACTATAATCGATGAAGAAAAAAATGAAAAAATCAACAAGTCAAAAAACCAAAAACATGTTAATACTCCTGACCGGCCTCGCACTACTTGCCCTATTGCAAGGAGTATCCGCCCAGTCAGGCGTGAATGAAACGAAATCCGGCAACGTGACCGTGACGGTTGCGGCCGTAACCATGGTCGATCTGAACCCGAACAACCTCAATTATACCGCTAACCCGGGAGAGGCCTGCGGAAGAGATATTTCCAATGGTGCATGCAACGAGACGATCAACAATTATTTCGCGATACAGGTAGAGAACATCGGCTCATGGAACGTCACCAAGATATGGTTCAACGTCTCCCAGGAATCACAGAGTCCGTTCGGTGTCGGAGCTCCGACATACGTAGACCCCGGAAACTTCATAGCCCTGTCCACCAATGAGTCAACGGATGATTTCTTCTTCGTCGACAGAAAAGAATACAAGTCGATAAGGAACATAGTATACCTCAGGGATCCGGACGGGAACATGCCCGCGAACCTGACCAAGTACAACTATGGTTCTATGCACAATGCAAGCTCTGAGTACTTCTATATGATACAGAACAGCCCGGGAGGATGCAACTCATCGGGAATAGGCTATATACGGATCGGCGTGACCCCGCATACGACGACTCAGATCGGTTCGACGGACTTTTCGACGGGGGCTTCGTCCAATTACATCCAATACAATCTAACCAGCATGACCTCGAACGGGTATGCCGTCGCAGTCGGGAACATAAGCACTGGTCCCCTGGCAGGTTACGGCGTCTCGGTAGAGAACCAGACTTGTGCGGTGCGATTCGCCAAATGGAACAAAGACTTCCCCTGGGACACGACCATGGCGAATTACTCTTTCAACGGAGTGCTGACGCCGGGCGATTCCCTGGCCAAGAAGATAGGTATCATGGTGCCTTGGGGAATATACTCGAGCACCAAGACAGGCCAGCTTACGGCCATAGCGATCGGAGCAACTTAAAAAACTATCTTTTTTTTATTTTCCTTAAAATGAACAGCATAGTCTTGGACAGGGTGGACGAGTGCATCATGGGCGTCGTTTCCAAGAGCGAAAAGCCCCTGACGATCTATAAGATTGCAAAGGAGGCAGGCATTTCCTGGGCGACGGTGAATACTCACTGTTATAAGCTTAAGAGCCAGGGGGTTCTCAACGATACGGCCTTTGAGTCGGGCATCGGGCGTAAGAGTGTCTTTTGGAGCCCCGCCTCGAGGAATATGACACTTGACAAGTTCGTATAAGTCGATTAAACGATATGGTACTATAGTACTACAATAATAACAT
>CAIYYO010000262.1 GCA_903930485.1 Methanobacteriota archaeon | reverse complement strand
GAACATTAGACGATGCGGTGCTTCATTCTCTTTCGGTCTCTTGGATGATGCTGTCCAGAAAGAAGTTGCAACTATCATAGATATCTCAAAAAAGGAAGAGTATTCAAGAAGATATATGATTAATGCAATTAATCAGTGGACTGGCAGGAAGATGACCATGAGCCAGCTTGACTACCTTATATATAAACACAAAAATGGACTGAACCCCTCCGAGTGTACACGAAGTTAAGAAACTTTTTGTGGAAAAATATTGAGGGGGTGCAGTATGAAAGCGAGGCGGAAGTTTACACGGGACTTCAAGCTGTCGGTTCTTCGCGAGCTTGAGGGCGGGAAAAGCGCTGCCCAGGTATGCAGAGAGAACGAGGTACACCAGGCGATGCTCTCCAAGTGGAAGCGTGAATACGGCGATAATCCTCAGGAAGCGTTCAAAGGAAGCGGCAATGTGTGCAAACTTGAGGCGCAGATTGCACAGCAGGAACGCCTGATAGGACAGCTGTACATGGAGAACAAACTTTTAAAAAAAGCAATGTCTGTCTTAGAGATCAGGGCGGCGGAACAAAGAAAAAGGACGGAGCCGGGGTGTCATATATGATAATCCGGGACATGGAAAAGGAGGGAATCTGTCTGGATGTTACTGCTGCCTGCTCCTGCCTTGATGTCAGTAGGAGCGGATACGTGAAATGGATGAAACGGGAGGAAGCATCAGGCTCTCCGAATGAAAAGAAAGCCGGGATAAGAAGCGAGATCCACGGGATAGCGGCGGAGTTTTCCGGATACGGATACAGGAGGATTACAGCCGAACTGCACAGGCGCGGCATTGCCGTCAACCACAAGCGCGTGCTCAGAGTGATGCGGGAGGACGGAATTCTCTGCATAAGGAAGAAGGCGTTCCATCCCGTGACGACCGATTCCAGTCATTCGCTTCCGGTCTATCCGAACCTTGCAGGTGACATGTGCATTACGGGCATAAACCAGTTGTGGGTAGCCGACATAACGTACATAGGGCTTGCGAGAGGGTTCATCTATCTGGCGGTAATTATTGACGTATTCAGCAGGAAATGCATCGGCTGGGAGCTGGACAGGAGAATTGACACCCGTCTTGTCATAAACGCCCTGAGTATGGCGCTGTCGGAGCGGGAAGGGATGGACCTTTCAGATCTCGTCCATCATTCGGACCGGGGCGTCCAGTATGCGTGCTGGGAATACGTAGAAATGCTCGCAAGGCACGGCATTCGCATAAGCATGAGCCGCAAAGGGAATCCGTATGACAACGCGTTTGCAGAAAGCTTCATGAAGACCCTGAAATACGAATGCGTTTACCTGTGCGAGTATAACGGCCTCACAGATGCATACAATAACATCGGGCCGTTCATAGAGGAGGTATACAATAAGAAGCGACTTCATTCATCAATCGGGTATATCACGCCCGATGAGTTTGAAAAGGAGCTGATTATAAAAAGCAAAGTTTCTTAACTATATGTACACTAAATGGGGTTCACTCCATTCTGTTATTCTGAAGAACCAGCCGATGAATCGACTGGGGTCACCAACCCAT